>CAZTXZ010000170.1:0-1501 GCA_964617895.1 uncultured Candidatus Saccharibacteria bacterium | reverse complement strand
TACAAGGACTTGCAGGATATCATCGCCATCCTGGGTATGGAAGAACTTTCTGAGGACGACAAAAAGACCGTTGACCGCGCCCGCCGCATCCAGCGCTTCTTGAGTCAGCCGTTCTTCGTGGCCGAGCAGTTTACCAACAACCCTGGTAAGTACGTCAAGCTCGAAGACACTATCAAAGGCTTCCGCGAAATCTTGGATGGTAAGCACGACGACAAACCGGAGAGTGCGTTCTATCTTAAGGGTGGCATCGAAGACGTCGTTGCTGCTGCAGGCAAGAGAGGCTAGGCAAAATGTTTCATTTTCAACTCGTCGCCATATCCGGGACGAAGTTTGACGATGATGTCGCCGAGGTTATTCTGCCGACACTCGAGGGTGAAATCGGTGTCATGAAAGACCACATGCCGCTCGTCAGTGTGGCTACCAGCGGCGCCATCGTGGTGCGCCGCAATCCTAAGGACGCCGACCGTGACCGCGAATTCTTCGCCACCAACGGCGGTGTGATAGATGTTTCCGATAACGTACTACGCGTACTGGTCGATGAGGCGGACCACGCCGACAACATCAACGAAGCCGAAGCCCAGGCCGCATACGAAAGAGCCCAAAAAATGAAGGCCGAGGCCAAAGACCAAGTCAGCCTCGAGCATGCTCAAGCTATCGTTGACCGTCAGGCTGTGCGCCTGCAAGTGGCTGGGCTTAAGCGGCATCATCAGCGCCACAAGTAAGCGATTGACACTACTTTTCTCTTGAAAGAAAAGTAGCCAAAAGTTCAAGCCCACTGCTTTAGCCCTCGGGCCATTGTTGTCAAAGACCACAACCGGCAAAAGAACTCCTCCCGCCACCAGGCCACCGGCCTGGTTCTGGTCGTCAGACATCTTTTGTCGCACCAAGTGAAGTTGTGACTATTGACAACACTGCCGCCGGGGACGTCGCAAGGGCTTTAGTCACGAGTCGGTGTGGAAGAAGTGAGAACTTCTTTTGTGAGTGAGCGGAGCTCTAACCAACTATTTGCTTGCGAAGTGTTGAACCACTATGTAGCGCGGACCTTCACGAATAAAGTTGCCGCTGTGACATACAGCGTACCCAACATCCTGGTACTTAGGTTGGAGTATGTTTTTCTTGTGCTCGGCGCTATTCATCCATCCCCTTACGAGGGGCTGGTCATCGACATACCCTTCAGCGAGATTCTCCCCGGCAGTAAGGTAATCTCCATAATTTTCACTTATGAAATGCCATGGTTCTCTCCCCGAGGGATCGTTGTGACTCCAATAATTTTTAGCCACCATATCTTTGCACTTCATCAATGCAGAATCATTTAATTTCTCATTGAGTCTTAGTGGCGCAAGACCGTTCTTTTCTCTTTGGTTGTTCACAAGGTTCCAGATGCCATACACATCAGGTATGCTAGGCGGAACTTGTTGTGTGATTCGAGCGACTGGCGCAGATTCGGCCGGTTTGAGGCTGTAGCCAATTACAGCACCAGCATACATGGCTACAATGAGCG
>CAZTXZ010000169.1:0-1513 GCA_964617895.1 uncultured Candidatus Saccharibacteria bacterium | reverse complement strand
CGCCAAAAGTGCCGCTCTAGGCTATTTGGTGGCCGGTTCAGCTTTGGTGAGACGACCACCTTTGTCGGAACATTCCGGGCAGCTCTCTTCGCCGTCCAGGCCGGTCGCCCACTGTAGGGCGGCCTTGGGCCAGCTTTCGAGGTCCTTGAAGGCAACGAAGTCGGCCGCTTCCCTGAGCAGCCAACCAACGAAGCCGCTGACGTGGAATTTGCGGTAAATCACGGCTGCCCAGTGCGGTCCGGCCGGAATGACACTGATGGGCGACTTGGGTTTGTAGGCTCGCATGTCCTTGCCCCGGGCGCGGCGCTTGAGGTTCGCTGCCACGAAAGCTCCATCGTAGACGGCTGTTTCGGCGAGCCCGCTGTAAGGCGTGTTGGCGTTATCGCCGACGACGAAAATGTTGTCCTCGGCCTGCAGGTAAACATCGGTGGCAACCTTGCCACGGTGCATGATGACGAAGTGGTTGTCGGCGAAAAATGGATGGTTGGTGACACCGGCGGTCCAGATGACGGTGTGGCTGCGCAGACGCTTGCCCGAGACCATCAAGTTATCGGCAGTCTGGCCTTGGACGACTTTGCCCAGGTGCACCTTGACGCCCAGGTGCCTCAGTCGCCGACGTACGGTGCGCGAGACGCTGCGCGGCAAACGCGGTAGTAATCGAGGTGCGGCTTCGATCAGTCGGACATTGACGCTCTTTTTGGTGATGCCATGATTTTTCATGATGGTCCGCAAGTATCCCGGCAAGGCGCCGGCCAGTTCGATGCCAGTCGGGCCGCCACCGACGATCAGATAATTGAGGTCGGGCTGTTTCTCATCGAGCAGTTGCTTGTGCAAATGGGCTTTGAGTTTGAGCGCGTCTTCGTTCGATTTGATGCCGTAGGCGAAATCGCTCAGGCCGGGTATGGAGAAATAATTGGTGATGACTCCCAGGCCTAGGATGAGGGTGTCGTAGCCGTAAGTCTCGCCCGTCGCCGTGGTGATTTGCTTGTTTTGGCGATCCAGCGTCGTGGCGACACCCTTATGGATGCTGATGCGCAAGTCCTTGAAAATCTCACTCAGCGGAATCGAGGAATTAGCGCGTCTTCCACCGGTAGCGGTGCGATACAGCGTGGGGTAATAACGGAAGTTATCGTGCGCCGTCAGCAGCGTGACTCGGAAGTTTCCATGGCGGGCCAGCTCTAAAGCGGCCTTGATCCCACCAAAACCACCGCCCACGATTAACACTTTTTCCGTCTTCATATTGCTTGAGTTCTAGTGTAGCGAATGCATAAGCATGTTGTCTAGCCACCGTTTTAAAAGATACGGCTTGCATGAGTGCGCCATCACGGCTAAGCTTAAATACAATGGATGCCTTTACTCAGAAGCTTACTGCCAGCGGATTTCGTGGTGAAATAGACGATTCGGACGAAGCCAAGGAACTGTACAGTCACGATGCCAGTTTGTTCGAGATCAAGCCGAAACTAGTAGTGTCGCCGCAGGACTCTGCCGATTTGCAGACATTAGTGCGCCTGGT
>CAZTXZ010000168.1:0-1514 GCA_964617895.1 uncultured Candidatus Saccharibacteria bacterium | reverse complement strand
GCTCATTCTCATTTTCTGTCTCTGACACCGATGGGTCGGACGCGTCATCCGATGTGGTCTGACTCGAATCATTGCCATCATCCGCCCGGGCTGCTGATACGGGTGCGAATGCCAAGACAACGACCCCCAGTAGCGCTACCAAGAAGACGCTAAGTCTAATCGTTGATTGTTTCATTCAATTCCTTTCGTAGTTAAAAAGCCTACTACGTCATCATATGGTAAACCGCTCATGTTTGCCAAGACAGTTTCGATGAGGCAAACTGGTGATATGCCAAGTTTCAGCTTTGATGTCGTCAGCGAATATGACAAGGCGGAGATGAACAACGTCTTTGACCAGGTCATGCGCGAGATGGCCAGCCGCTATGATTTCAAGGGAACACCGGCCGCCATCGAATGGCTGGACGGTGAGAAAAGCGGCCTCAAGATAACCGGTAATGGCGATTGGCAAATCGATGCCATCCTAGATATAGTCCGCAAAAAACTAGCAGCTCGCAACCAGAGTCAAAAAGTCCTCGATACCTCGCGCGAAGCGACCGAGAGCAACCTCAAGACGACCAAGGAAGTCCCATTCAAGCATGGGCTCGACCAAGACAAAGCCAAGCAGCTGACCAAACTTATCCGCGAACAATTCCCGAAGGTCAAACCACAAATCCAGGGCGATGCCGTACGTATCAGCAGCGCCAAGAAGGACGAACTCCAGGCCGTCATGCAGCTATTACGAGGTCAAGACCTCGACTTCCCCATCAGTTTCAATAATTATCGATAATTAGGCCCGGACCAGCGTCAAACCGCTGCGGGCTCTGGCCACGACTATCTCCGCTCCATTAGCGGTGAGCAGCTTGATGTCTTCGCACAATTCGGGGACGGTGCGCTCGAATTCATCGGTGATCTCAACCACCTGCGCCGGCCGTATAGCCGCGAGGGCCAGCCGCGGCACGCCGAAATATTCCCCGACTCGATCTTCTATCTTCATCCCTAAGGACTGGCCCTTGCCAATAAGCTGGACTATCCGCGATACGGGGCAAGGGCGTCCGGGCGACTCGACTATCGAATCGATGAGGGCCTCGGCGAGCTTGGCATATTCCGGCGCCCGACTCTCGTTAGTCGCCGATGTGTCAATCATAAGATCGATATCGACTTCGTGTTGGCGTATTTGGCGTGCGATACGATCTTCGAATTGACCATAGGCCCGCCCATCGCCTCCAACTAGCTCTTTTGGATTAGTCACGGCCGCGAAAAGTGGCCAGAATTGGTTCCACGCCAACTGGTTCCAGCCGGTGTATCCCATATCCGCGGTCAGGGCGAAATTCTTGCCCTCGATGTCGCCCTTTTGTTCCAAGACGCAACTAACCAAACGTGCCGTGCGAGTATTGCCCTCGATGACTCGTTTCATGTCGTTACCCGGCACATAAGCATGGCCAGAGGTCGTAATGGCAGTGCTGCCCAAATCAATACTGTTCGCAAGTCCGCGGTCATGGAGTTCGTCACACACCATGACCAAGCCCTCGATAGCG
>CAZTXZ010000167.1:0-1532 GCA_964617895.1 uncultured Candidatus Saccharibacteria bacterium | reverse complement strand
GAACACCTACATGATTGTCGCCGAATCACCTGTACAGGCATAGTACAAGACTTCGCGATCAGTCATTATAATAAATCAAGCCCCTCGGGGCTTTTTTTATTGGCTGTTGGCGATTTTGTAGGCTGCCCAGAGACCGACGAACGAGCCCACGGTACCAAGTAGCAAGCTCCAACCGCCCAGGCCGTTGCCATGGTCCAGCATGGTGCCGATCCAGCCGCCAATCAGTCCCCCCACGGTTATACCTATCCAAATCAAGCTTTTCATCAACTATAAGTGTAGCACCACGAGCATTGATTTATTTGCTTACAGCGACCACTGATTGGCGCCCAGGCTGCGTATCTTGCCGGTGATTTCGAGCATGGTCAGCGTCTGGTTGTAGATTTCCACCGATAAGCCACTTGCCGCCTGTAGCTCGGCGCCCTCATGTATTCCTTGCCTGAGTGTCTCCAGTATGGCCCGTTCGGCGTCATTGCTGGCGACTACGTGCTTGTTGGTCGTGGGCGTGATACCGAGAGCCAGCAGCACATCGTCGGGGTCGGTGACTGCGATGGCGCCGGTCTTGATGAGGTTGTTCGTGCCCTCGCTGGTAGGGCTGGTGATGTTGCCCGGTACCGCCAAGACATCGCGTCCAGCGTTTAGGGCGAAGCGGGCGGTATGTAGGCTGCCGCTTTTGAGCGCCGCCTCTGGGATTAGCACCGCATCGCTCAAGCCCGCGATCAGCCGGTTGCGGGCGACGAAGTTGCCTTTGAACGATTCGGTGCCAGCCGGATATTCGGTGACGAGTGCCCCGCCCTGCTCGACGATGCGCCGGGCCAGTTGACGGTGACTAGCCGGATAAATGGTCTCGAGCGGGCTTGGCAGTACGGCTATCGTTACTCCGCCGGCATCGAGCGTCGCCTGATGGGCGATGCTGTCGACGCCGAAAGCCAGACCACTGATGATGATAATCCCCTGCTCCGCCAGTTTGGTAGCAAAACGCCGGGTTACATCGCGTCCATATGGCGTCACGCGGCGACTGCCGACGATGGCGACTGCCGGGCTGCGCAAGATCTCTACCAGAGGCCGACCCTCGACGAATAGCTTCGCGGGCGGGCTAGCAACAGATGTTAGTCGGGGTGGCAGGTCGGTCTTTTCAAGCGTAAGCATATTGCAATATCTATAAAATTGTTCTAAAGTATTGACATAAAGACATTAATTTGCTAGTATAGCAACTCGTAAGCGTTATAAGACGCATTACGCACCTTTTACCCCCCATTCTAACAGATTACAATTTGTAATCTATCGTTAGATTGTTTTAGAGTCGGCAAAGTTGTTACCCTCCACTTATGTCTTTTTGCCCTTTTAGGGCGAGGCTCTAAAACATACTAACCCCTTTAACTGATCCCCCGTAGAACAAGTTTTACTCGGGGTCCCCATTTTCAAAGCGAGCCTAAACGGTGGCGTTCTCGCCGGCACAGCGTCCTCTCAATGTATGACACATGATGCTTCGCTGGGGTGGGTTGAAGGGTGGTATGCAGGCAACTTTGGTTGCC
>CAZTXZ010000166.1:0-1535 GCA_964617895.1 uncultured Candidatus Saccharibacteria bacterium | reverse complement strand
CTGTCGGTGCCGCTATCTTTGGTCACCACGACGGTGTAGTTGACGGTTTGCTGTTGTCCGGGTGATAGCGTCAGATTGGTTTGGTCGACGGATTTCTGGATCGTCCAGTCGTAATCTCGAGTGTAACTGGTCTGAGCGGTCTTGCTGACGACCAATGCCGCATGATAACTACAGTGCGACACGGTCAGATTACTATTGCTGTTGCCGTTCGTCACACTGGCGCTTACCAACTCAGCGCCGATGGTCGTATTGACCGTAAAGTGAACCGAGCCGCCACCCTGCTGGACGCCACTCACGGTTATGGGACTTGGCGTGGTGGCCGGGTCAAATGTCGCCGTTAGGGTCCACGGTCCAGTTGCTGGATTCGTAAGAATGAACAGCCATTGTTGTTGACCGGCGGTGACGGTTGGGTCGGCCCTCAGGTCCGAGCACAGACCGTCGGTGGTACCATTGCCATCCCAGGGTATGGTCTGAGCCGCGCTGGCGCTAGTCAGTGTAAATAATGAAAATAGCGAGCCAAGCACCAGAGCTGTCAAGCTACTCAGCCAAGCAGATCTGCGTTTGTTTTGGTCTTTATCTTTCCGGCGCAACATAAATAACCTCATATGTTCCTCCCCCTTAGTGATAGGAGTAGCTAACCACATGTTTTCTAAGATTACTGTAAGAATTCAAGCTAACTCAATCAGATTATGTAATGTTTTGCAGTGAAATAATCTTGTCAACCCGCTTATGACTACTGGAAATTTGACATGCCAACAAGACCCGGGTGTATGCTGGTAGGACTAATAACAGGAGGGTTCATGCGATTAAAGTACGATCAGTACTCGCTAGCGCAGGGAGTACGCAAAATAAAAACCAAGACAGCACTAGTGCTATCAGCGGTAATGCTGGCAGTCGGCAGTGGTGGAGGACTAAGTCTCGCAGTCTTCGGCACCAGCCACGCAGACAGTACTACTGTGAATTTTGAAGCACCTGACTACGTGCTTGGAAACATCGATACGCAAAACGGGTGGTCTAAGACGGGCGGATATGACGCAGAAGTCGTCCAGAATGATTCTGGTTACGCCAGTTTCGGCGATCAGTCGCTGAGGATTTCCAACGCTGTCACCTCAAATTCGTTCGCTGATCATACGTTTGCGCCAAACCTGTCTGAACCAGCCGGTGAGGTTGGGTCGTGGGATGAAACCGGAAACCCGGTGGCAACCGCTCAGCCCCACTTCGAGGCTCAGTTTGACATCGCATCCGCTACTAAAGCAGCACAGACAGGCATGACAATGTCAGTGTCGCCAGACAATGGCAGCGGTGCTCGCATGAGCTACCTTAGCTTTACGGACCAGATCGATGGCATCCACATGACGTTCTATGACGTCCAGGGTACCGGAGACCCGGCAAACTTCGTTGCGACTCCGCTTGCAACGGTACTCAGCTACGATGCGCCACACACGGTTAAGTTCTCGATGGACTTCGTGGATGGCCCTAGCAATGACGTCGTGAAGGTTTACGTCGATGGCGTATTGGTTCACGAGGGCCCCCCC
>CAZTXZ010000165.1:0-1551 GCA_964617895.1 uncultured Candidatus Saccharibacteria bacterium | reverse complement strand
TAAGCCCGGCAAAATGAATCACCGCATCGATATGGTGCTCGGAAAATATCTGGGATACGGCCGCCTTGTCGCAAACATTCATCTCGCGCAGCTCGACCGTCTTGCCGGTTATTTTCTGGACGCGTTTGAGTGATTCGCGTGAGCTGTTGACGAGATTGTCGGCCACGATGACTTCATGACCTCCCTGGATCAGCTCCAGCACGGTATGGCTGCCAATGTAGCCAGCACCACCCGTTACGAGTAACTTCATGTCGATTACCCCGTGATAAGGTCGGTGACTTTTGTTACAAGTTTATCGAGCTCACTTTGCGACCTGGCTTCGGCATTCAGGCGCATGACCGGCTCGGTGTTGCTGGCGCGCACGTTGAACCAAGCATCATTCCCGAGCTCTACAGTGAGTCCGTCGAGCTCACTTTGCTCCTTATCTTTGAACGCCTCTTTGAGTCGTGGCAGCACGACATCCTTGTCTTCGATGACAAAGTTAGTCTCCGGGATGGCCGCAAAGTGCGTGTACTGCTGACGCAATTGCGACAGCTTTTTGCCGCTGAGGGTGGCGACGTACAAGCCGATTACGGCTGCAATCAGTCCGGAGTCGGCAAACCAGTTATCGCGGAAGTAGAAATGTCCACTGGCCTCGCCGCCGAATGGGGCGTCTTGCTCGCGCATGATGTGCTTGATGTTGGCGTGACCAACCTTGGCGACTACTGCCTTGCCGCCCTTGGCGGTGATTACTTTGGGCACGCTGCGACTGTTGCGGACGTCGTAGATTATAGTCGCGCCTGGTTCGCGGGTCGCGAAATAGTCGGCCATCATGGCGGACATCACGCCGCCGGTCAGGACTTCGCCGGTCTCATCGACCAGAAAGGCGCGGTCGCCATCGCCGTCGAAAGCTATGCCACCATCCAATTTATTTTTCTTGATCTCGGCCATCAGGTCGGCCAAGGTCTCGAACTTGAGCGGGTTGGCCTCGTGGTTGGGGAAAGTGCCGTCGAGCTCAAAATACATCTCGGTGATTTCCCAGGGGACGTATGGTTCCAGCTCGGGGAAAATCTTGCCGGCCATGCCGTTACCGGCATCGACCGCTAGACGGAGAGGCTTCAATTTTTGGGGATCGATGAACGATAGGGTGTGGGTGACCCAGGCCTCGACGCAGTCTAGGTCTTCGATGGAACCCGGAGTCGCGGCGGCCGGTTTGAATGTGTCCGATAGGGCGTTGTCGCGGATGGCGTCAAGTCCACTTTCCAGCCCGATAGGGCGGGCTTCTTCGCGGCAGAGTTTGATGCCGTTATATTCGCCAGGGTTGTGGCTGGCCGTTATCATGGCTCCGCCGGCCAGGCCATTGTGACCAACCGCGAAATATATCATGTCACTAGTCACCTCGCCGATATTGATGACGTCGCGCCCTTGGGCGAGCAGTCCTCCGATAAGGGCGTCGGCGAGTTCGGCCGAATCCGGCCGCATGTCGCGTCCAACGGCTACTTTGCCCTCTTTGGGCAGCCAATCGGCTAGTGCTTTGCCGACGTTACGTGCAACATCCGTGGTCAGCTCGCT
>CAZTXZ010000164.1:244-1563 GCA_964617895.1 uncultured Candidatus Saccharibacteria bacterium | reverse complement strand
GTTCCAGCCGATTGCGCCGATACGTTTAAAGCTGCCTGCCCGGACGGCACTGCGTCTAATCCGCTTCCTACCATAACGGCCAACATGAACCAGCAAGCCGGCGATCAGCCTCGTACGGTCATCACGGCCGATCCTACCAACAGCCGCTACGACGTCACGGCACGCTTCCGCCTGCAAACAAATACGCCCATTGTCGTAACGCCCGTAGCCGGTACCCACTGCGCCCTAACCATCGATTCTACCAGAGGTAACTCGTCTGATGTCATAGCTACATTCCACGACAACATCAGCGCACCTAACGGCCCAACAACCGTGAGCGACGTAACTATCTCGGGCATTGAAAGCGCTGACTTCAGCATCAGTCCTGTTAGCGCCAGTGACTTTTCGTGCTATGGCGCGTCAATATTTACATCGGCGAATGTACTGTCGGTGCTTGAGAATGCACTCACTCCATGGATAGAGCAACGTGCAACGCTCTGCGGCGCTGTCGCACCATACTATTTCCAGATCTGTTCGGCAGATTAACACCCCTATTTAAGGTCGACAACTAGCACCGGCAAAGCCGGGCGTAGGTCGCTGGTTCGGCGGAGCGAGAGCGAGCGCAGAAGCTTGCTTCAAGCACGCCACGGCGGAAGAGGCCGTAGGCCGCCACCCAGTTCCCGTGTCCGAAAGGCTTATTTAGAGGTCCGTCCTCTAGAACCAGCTATTTGCTCTTTACAGTGGGACTGATTGCCGGGCTAATTACAACGCCTGATATCTCGCCTATTCTTTCCAGATCAGCAATATAGTTTGCTGGCGTAGGAGCGTTGGCAATATTGTAAATCAACACAAGCATAGTTTTGAACGGGGAGGATGTGCCAAAATATTGCCTGCTATCGATGTGGATTTCCTGCGACAACTTCTTAAACGTGTTGCGCGTGGAGGTCACTTTGATTTCGTATGCTACACCTAAGCGCTCAAGGCCAAAATCAGGTTTCGAAGCATTACCAGCAACTTTAGATAAGTAGTCCTCTTCCTGCAGTTCTTCGAAGTGAGATTTCAAAATTGGGTATACGAAATCTTGCACCCCTTTCTCGTCAGCGAAAGGCTTCTTCATTCGTAACTGGTAGTCTGGAAGGGCTTCGAAAATGCGCAAGCTTTCTTTAATACATTTTTCTCTCTCAGAGCGTAGTTTTTGTTCTTTCATTTCCTCCGGTGTCGATGGCTCAATAAATCTACAACCGATAATTTTAGCAATTGAATCAACCATTGTACGCGCCGACGAAAAGGGCATGTCGTAAACATCAACCTGGGTTTTATCCGAAAAGCTATCAATGGAA
>CAZTXZ010000164.1:0-234 GCA_964617895.1 uncultured Candidatus Saccharibacteria bacterium | reverse complement strand
GGGTGGTATCACTTGTGTAATCGGACTCGTTTTTCTTCTTTTTTATTGCTATCCTGAGATACCAAACAAAAGCATCTGTGACATCTTCCACGCTTAACGCCTCGTGCAGTTGCTCAATATCTTCAAAATGGTATTTTGCCGGGGAGTTCCGAAATGACAATCGCCCAGAAACCTCAGTGGAATAGATAGAGTTACGCTGTGTTTTGGCTTGGGATTGAAAAAAGTTTAGCAGGG
>CAZTXZ010000163.1:0-1571 GCA_964617895.1 uncultured Candidatus Saccharibacteria bacterium | reverse complement strand
GTCAAAAGGTCGTTCGACGACGGACCGAGTACGAACTGCGAAAGGCCCAAGAGCGCGCCCACGTCCTCGAAGGTCTAAAGATTGCCCTCGACCATATCGATGAAGTCATCACCGTCATTCGAGCCAGCAAGAGCAGCGAAGAGGCGCAGAAGAACTTAATAGTCAAGTTCAAGCTATCAGAGATCCAGGCCCGGGCCATCCTAGCCATGCAACTCCGTACACTTACCGGCCTGGAGCGTCAGAAAATCGAGGACGAACTGGCATCTTTGCGCAAATTGATCGCCGAGCTGGAAGCTATATTGGCCGACGAGAAGAAAATCCTCAAGATTATCAAAGATGAACTGCTTGAGTTGAAGAAGCGTTATGGCGATGACCGGCGGACCCGGGTGATTGCCGGTGAGCTGGGCAAGATGAGCGACGAAGATTTGATTGCTGACGAACAGGTCGTCGTGACACTGACGAGCGCTAACTACATCAAGCGTAGCCAGATTAGCGACTACAAGAAGCAGGGCCGGGGTGGTAAGGGCCGCCGAGGCATGGCAACCCGCGAAGAGGACGCCATTGAGCACGTCGTCAACGCTTCTACGCACGATTTCCTGCTGTTTTTCACCAATAAGGGTCGTGTCTTCCGCCTGAAGACGTATGAGGTTCCTGCGGCCTCTCTGAGCGCCAAGGGTATCGCCATCGTCAACCTGCTGCAGCTGCAACCTGAAGAAACAGTTAGTAGCGTCATCAACATCAGCAAATCACACAATGCCGCCAACCTCATCATGTGTACCGTCCGCGGCGTGGTCAAGAAGACGCCGTTCGATCAGTACAACAACGTCCGCACATCAGGCCTAATTGCCATTAATCTGGACGATGGAGACGAGCTGAAGTGGATCCGTATGACCAGTGGTGACAACGAAGTCATCATTTCGACCAGCCAGGGTCAGGCCATTCGTTTCCACGAGCGCGACGCCCGACCGATGGGTCGCGTGGCACGCGGCGTGCGTGGTATCCGATTGCGCGCCGGCGACCAAGTCATCGGCATGGACATCGTCGAAGAGAATTCCAGTATCTTTGTAATCAGCAAGTTTGGTTACGGCAAGCGCACCAAGGTGGCACAGTTCACGCCGCACGCTCGAGGCGGTGTCGGCATACGATCGGCGATCGTCAACAAGAAGACCGGTGAGCTCATCGGGGTCAAGACATTATCTGATGATGACGGCCAAGAGGTCATAATCATCTCGCAAAATGGCCAGACCATTCGCCTAGGCATCAAGGATATACCGGCACTTGGCCGGGCAACCCAAGGCGTGCGAATCATGCGTCTCAACGACGGTGACGCCGTCGTCTCCCTGGCGCTAGTCGACAAGGCCGAGGATGACGACGAAGAGGTCGAAGACCCCGCCGAAGCTTGATGTAGCAAATACTACGCACCCGGCCATAATACCCTTGACACAGAGGTATCGCGCCATGTATATTCGTGTGAGTACTTTCGAGGTCCTGCTATGAGTGTCTCTCGAAATGGACGTTAAAAATTGAATAGTGCAAATCAACGTCAGTTCATATTTTTGAACTATGTTTTA
>CAZTXZ010000162.1:0-1585 GCA_964617895.1 uncultured Candidatus Saccharibacteria bacterium | reverse complement strand
GATTTGTACCGCCAATTCGCCCAGGCGGCATGGGAGTGCGCCGATCCCGGCATGCAGTTCGATACGACCATTAATAAGTGGCACACCGCACCTAACGCCGGTCGAATCAATGCCAGCAACCCATGTAGCGAATACATGCACCTCGACAACTCAGCCTGTAACTTGGCCAGCATCAACCTGTTGCGTTACCTTAATACTGACGGAACCTTCGACGTCGATGCTTTCAAACACACCATCAGCCTAGTCTTTACGGCTCAAGAGATACTAGTAGGCTACTCGGCCTACCCGACCGAAAGAATCGGCAAGAATGCCCGTGCCTACCGTGAGCTTGGCTTGGGTTACGCTAACCTGGGCGCCATGCTGATGGCGCAGGGCTTGCCGTACGACAGTGACGAGGGGCGCGCCCAGGCTGCGGCCATCACGGCTCTCATGACCGGTTACGCGTACGCTACGAGTGCTAAGCTGGCCCGTATAGTAGGTCCATTCGCTGGCTTCCACAAGGACCGCGAGGGCATGCTGAACGTGCTCAAGATGCACTGCGAAGAAGTCTCCAAGATCGATGCCAACTTTGTTCGTGAAGACCTCCTGAGCGCTGCTGCCAGCGCCTGGGACGAGGCAGTCGAACTGGGTGAGTTGTACGGAGTTCGCAACAGTCAGGCGAGCGTGCTGGCGCCAACCGGGACAATCGGCCTGATGATGGACTGTGACACTACCGGTATCGAGCCTGATCTGGGGCTGGTCAAGGTCAAGAAACTGGTCGGCGGGGGCACTATGAGCATCGTCAACCAGACTGTGCCGAGAGCGCTCAAGACCCTTGGTTACACCAAGGCGCAGATTGACGAAATCGTAAACTACATCGATGTTGAAAAAACAATACTTGGTGCACCTCACCTCAAGAAAGAACACGAAAATGTCTTTGCCTGCTCGATGGGTGACAACGCTATCCACTACCTTGGACACGTCAAGATGATGGCCGCTGTGCAGCCCTTCATCTCTGGGGCAATCAGCAAGACGGTCAACATGCCAGAAGATGTAACCGTGGAAGATGTCGAGAAACTGCACATTGAGGCATGGCAGATGGGGCTGAAGGCGGTCGCAATTTACCGTGATAACTGTAAGGTTGCCCAGCCGCTCGCCATGGCCAAGAAGGAAGCCAAGGCTGAGCCCGAACCGACACCGGCTCAGGTTGTGGCCCCAGTCCAAGCGGTAGAAGCCGTATCGGAGAAGTACGTAGTCAGGGGAGCCGTTCGCCGGGAATTGCCCAAGGTGCGCAACTCCAAGACGTTCTCGTTCACGGTGGCTGGCAGTCACGGCTACATAACGGTTGGTGAGTACGATGATGGCACCCCCGGGGAAGTCTTCATGCGAATCGCCAAGCAAGGTTCTACCTTGGCCGGTTTCATGGACGCCTTCGCTATTTCGCTTAGCCATGGCCTGCAGTACGGTGTGCCGCTAAAAGACTACGTCAAATCGTTCACCAGCATGTCCTTCGCTCCATCTGGCATCACAGACGATCCGGAAATCCGGACGGCTTCCAGCCTGGTCGACTACGTCTTCCGTCGTCTTGCCCTAAGCTACCTCAGCT
>CAZTXZ010000161.1:1137-1612 GCA_964617895.1 uncultured Candidatus Saccharibacteria bacterium | reverse complement strand
TATAGGGATTCGCTTGTTACCGGCTTGGATGATAGTTTCCATGCAATAGCTAAAGGGGGTGATGATATTGAGACGCAATAACGACTGTTTGGAGTAGGCGCGGAAGCCACTGGCAGCATCCGGCAGAGTTGTCCCTGCTGCGTGATTCACGACACTGCTGCCAACGCGCTGAAGGAATTTCTTGAGTGGTGAGAAGTGCGCGATCTTAGCGGTTTGGCGATCGGCGATAACAATTTCGGCACGACCCTCAAGGATTGGCCGAACGAGCTCGGGAATCATGTCTTGAGGATACTGGTTGTCGCCGTCGGTGTTTACGACAATGTCGGCACCGAGCGACAGGGCGTTCATGACTCCGTCGCGGAACGAACGGGCTAACCCCATATTTTTTTCGTGGATGACAATGTGGTGTACACCCAGTCTTTTGGCGACTTCTGCGGTACCGTCAGTAGATCCATCGTCAATGACCTGATACTCG
>CAZTXZ010000161.1:0-1127 GCA_964617895.1 uncultured Candidatus Saccharibacteria bacterium | reverse complement strand
TCTTTTGGCATGGTCTCGAATGTGAGAGGCAGGGTCTCTGCTTCATCCAAGCAAGGAATTTGAATAATAATCTTCATGAGATCCTCCTAGCCTAATCAATAAGATACCATGTGAACGCTTGTGTCACGACTCATCGGTAGTATTTTGACGCGATTGGGTATGCTGCACAAACTGGCGGATGTGGTGCGCGAACGCTTCGGTCGAAAACTGTTGGGCCGTCAGCCGGCAATCCTTAGACAGATATTTGTGGGCATCGAATTGCTTGAGAGTCTTTTTGAGGCTGGCGACGGTTTGCTCGGCGAACAGTTCGCCGGTGATTCCCGGGCGGACATAATCTAGCGCTCCGCCGGCACCATACGCGATGACCGGCGTGCCGGAAGCGAGCGCCTCGACCGGCGTGATGCCAAAGTCATCCAAGCCGGGGAAAATGAAGGCTTGGGCACGGGCGAATTCCTCTTCGACTACTGCGTCCGATACGCGACCCAGGAACGTCACGGTCTTGCCGCCAAGTTTGCGTAGTCGCCTGTGGTCAGGCCCGTCACCGATGACGGTTAGCGGCAGTTCCAGCTCGGTGCAGGCAACTATTGCCACATCGAATCGTTTGTATGGCGTTTGTCGGCCGCTTATCACGAAGCCGCGTCGTTCCAGTAGGCGATTGGCGGGCTTTTGGAAGCGTTCAAAATAGACCGGCGGGTGAATGACGATGCTTGCCCGATCGTAGTATTTCTTTATCTCTGCCTGGATGTGCTTCGAGTTGGCAATCATGTAATCCGGGCGTTCGGCGGCCTTTTTGTCCCAGCGGCGGAGCGGGGCGACTAGCATCCGCAAGCCAAGTCTGGCTAGCGGATCGAACAGGCCGAAGCCTGGTGCGCGCATATATTCGTCGTAGCGACTCCAGTAATAATGCGTCGGAGCGTGGCAATAATTGATATGGAGAGGATGGGTGGTGCGTATGCCTTTGGCTTCGGCGCCCGAGCTACTGATGACCAGGTCGAACTTTTCCAGATCTAGATGAGTGAACCACCAGATCCGGAGAGGCGGAATGAATTTGCGAAGCCGTGAAAATGGCCAGTATTGCAGCCAACCGGTCACGACCTTGCCGTCGAGTCGTTGGCGCCATTCAGGCG
>CAZTXZ010000160.1:0-1638 GCA_964617895.1 uncultured Candidatus Saccharibacteria bacterium | reverse complement strand
CAGTACGGTGACGTCTGGTTGCGCCTGAGCCAGAACGAACAGGGCGCTGGCTTTGAGTTCATCAACTCCATCAAGGGCGGTGTAGTGCCGACCGAGTACATCAAACCTGTCCAACAGGGTATCGAAGAAGCCATGAGCAACGGCGTGATTGCCGGTTATCCGGTGGTTGACATCAAGGCCGAACTGTACGACGGAAGTTACCACGAAGTTGACTCCTCCGAAATGGCTTTCACCATCGCTGGTTCCATGGCCTTGCAAGAAGGTGTCAAGAAAGCCCAGCCTACATTGCTTGAGCCTGTCATGAAAGTCGTCGTCGTTACCCCAGAGGAATTCATGGGTGATGTCATCGGTGACCTCAACAGTAAGCGCGGTCGCATCGAATCCATGGAAGACTTGAGCGCCGGTATCAAAGAGATTACCGCCTTCGTTCCGCTTGGCGAGATGTTCGGTTATACGACCAACCTGCGCAGCATGACCCAAGGTCGCGCTAGCTCCAGCATGGAGCTCGACCACTACGCCGACGTTCCAAACAACGTGGCCGAAGCCATCATTGCCAAGAACTCCAAGTAAGCAAAATATCGTACAGACATTTAGGTGAAGATAATGGCTGCTTGTAACGGTCACAGTTGCAAATATTTACAAACTATGGTATAAACTGTGATATGGAATTTTCAGAAGCTCCTTTTTCCAGTATGGCTGAGACCCAAGAATACGCCGAGCCATCGCCGTTGACGGCAGGCAACGTATCGGTACTGCTGCCTAAGCGAACGAGAAAAACGATAAAGCGTATTGCCACTACGTTGGGTAATATACGCGACGAAGCTGCGTCGAGTCCTCATGTCAAGGACTCCGAAGTAAGTGACGCACGCTGGAACCAGAGATTGTTCTCTGCCATTGGCGATGTCCTGGCCGAGACCGAATCTCGTGGCGCCAAGAAGGCGCCTGACGCCCTACGTGGTTACATGGGTATGATAGTTGCGGCTGCTGCCTTGCAACTAAAAAAGATCGATCACAGGTTGCTCATGGAAGGTGCTCCGGTTGTGATGCAAGGTCAGGAGCCGGACGAAGACCAGCAACGATACCTGGAACTTCAGAATGAACGTCAGGCGGTAGGGCGGGCGTATGGCTATGCCCAAGATTTCATTGAACCCGAACACCCAAACGTATATGCCCCCGCACAATTTACTCGATCACACAGTTCTAGCGCCGCCACGCCGGTATCCCTAGTGAGTGAATCCAGCGATGTTCGCATGGATGGTTTGGCTTAAGTTTAGAACAGAATTTCACAAGGCCCGACAGGGACAACAGATTCTTTACAAAAGTCGTCTCTTCTCATATACTGTCCGGAGTAACTCGTGTGAGTTCTATTTTGCTCATGCAAATAAATCAATCGTAATCAACTAACAAAGGAGTCATTAAATATATGGCAGGAACATTCGACCGCAGCAAGCCGCACGTCAACGTTGGTACTATGGGCCACGTCGACCACGGTAAAACTACGCTAACTGCAGCAATCACAACAGTACTCGCTAAGAAGCTTCCTAGCGACGTTAACAAGCAGGTTGCATACGACCAGATCGATAACGCACCAGAAGAAAAGGCTCGTGGTATAACCATCGCTACTTCTCACCAGGAGTA
>CAZTXZ010000159.1:0-1671 GCA_964617895.1 uncultured Candidatus Saccharibacteria bacterium | reverse complement strand
TGATGGCGCACGCGTGATAAGCGTGTTGGTCTGGCGAATCACCGGCGGAGCTAGGCTGGCTATGAAACCAGCCAATAACAGCACTACCAGGAAAGACGCGATGGAAGTGGCCAGCCCACGGCGGCCGCTCAGCCGTCCGGGCAAGTGACGACTAACCCAGGTAACCGGAGCATTGAGGGCCAAGGCCAAGAAGATCGCCGTGGCAATCAAAACCAGGGCATGACTGGTCTTTTGGAGTACCGCCAGCAGCAGTATCGTACCGATGATAAGAGCCAGTATCCGGAAAAAAGTCGCGGGGGTAATGGTGATGGAGATTTCCTGGGTTTGGTCGTTTTGTCGGCCGAATAGACGTGGCATGTTGATACTATTATTACACGTTTCTGCTCTTGAGCAATCTTTCGTATAGCTCGACCAGTTCTTGGCCGACCAGGTTGACGTCAAATCGTTTGGCATAGTCGCCGCCCCACTGAGCCATCCGCATCCGAGCATCGTCATTCGTCAGGTAATGCGTCAGCAAATTGGCCAATACTTTCGTGTCGGTCGGCTCGAACAACAAGTCCGGCTGAGGCGACATGACGGTCGCATAACCAGGGTTATCGCCAGCCAGCACTGTTGCCCGGCCGGAGGCCATTGCCTCGATCAATACGATACCAAAACTCTCACCACCAGTGCTGGGGAAGACGGCGATATCAGCATCGGCGTAGTAGCGCGGCTTATCCTCCTCGCTGACGAATCCGGCAAAACTCACGACGTCATCCAGGTCGTGCTCGTGCACGTACTGTTTCAGCTCCTCCATCAGTTCGCCCTTGCCGCAAATCGTCACCCGGAAAGGTGGCAGTGTCTGGTGGTCCAGCCGGGCGACCGCCTCAAGCAGATAGCGGCAACCTTTGCGCTGGACCAGACGCCCCAAGAACAAGATGTTCAATTTCTTGTCATCTGGCTGTAGTGGTTCGGCGGACGCAAAACGTTCGTAATCTATCACGTTCGGCAGCACCTTGGCTTCCATACCAAAAGCCCAGCGTACGAACTCGGCCGCCGATGGCGATACGGCCAACATCTCATCGAATCGCTTGAGCGATGGCCGTAGCCACAAGCCGAGCGCTTTGGTCGACCATCGGGCCAACCAATCGTAGGGCAAGATGTGGAAAGTACCGACAACGGCAGTCCGTTGACCGGCGGCTAGCACCAAGCGCTGGGCCAATAACGGATGATGTGGTGTCTGGACGTGCAAAACGTCGAATTGCTGCCGGTTCATGAACTCGCGCAGTTTGCGGCGGCTGGTCGGCAGCGGGATGGTGGTGCGGTTGCCGTTGAACCGGACTTTGAAATTCCGTGCCAAACTGTGGATGTTGGGCAAATCGCGGTCGTGCGTCTCACCCACCAGGTAATGCACGTCGTGTCCTTGGGACCTCAGCCATTCACCGATCATAACGACGTACTGCTGGACGCCGTCGGCCGGATCCAGTGAGGCATCGAGCACCAGGCCAATCTTGAGAGACCGCGCGGCTTTAGTGTCGGGTTTTTTTGGCATCGGGTCTCTTCGATTGACGTTTTAGGACATCTTTGTAGAGGGCCTCGTACTGGTCGACTATTTTAGGGTAATCGAACTGCTTGACGTAATGTAGCGCCCATTTTCGCCACAATTTTCGTAATTCCGGCTGAGTCAGCAAC
>CAZTXZ010000158.1:0-1706 GCA_964617895.1 uncultured Candidatus Saccharibacteria bacterium | reverse complement strand
ATGAAGCACTTTGGCTACGGTGCCCAGACAATTTGGCCCTACGAGACGATCGACCACAAGACCGACTACATTCGCATCCGCTCGACACTTCGCGGCGCCAACTTGCTCGGTGGCTATCTGATAATCGTGATGAGCCTGCTCGGCCAGCGATTGCTGAGTGTGTCCCGGAGGCGTGCCGTATGGGCGCTGTTGCTACTGGCAGCTACGGCAACAATGTTTGCCAGTGGCGCTCGCGGTGCCTGGATTGGTGTAGTGGTGGCCGGTGGCGTCATCTTGTGGTTGCGGCAATCTAGTGCGCGCGCCCGACGATTGCTGGCGGTTGCCACGGTATCCGGTATCATCGTTTTTGGTGGTACGCTCGCAACTTTGCGTGATAACGACTTCGTTCAGAACACGTTCTTCCATACCGACGAGCATTCGACCTCCACTGTCAGTTCCAACGCCGCCCACATCGATGCCGCCGTGGACGCGGGCAAGCAAATGATTGCCGAGCCGTTTGGGCGCGGTCCCGGTACGGCCGGCCAGGCCAGTGCCTACAACACCGGCCACCCATCCCGGATTGCGGAGAATAACTTCTTGCAGATTGGCCAGGAAACCGGTTGGATCGGCCTGGCCCTGTGGGTTATGTTATTCGCCCTGCTTGCCAAGGAATTATGGTTGCGTCGTGGGCTAGGCTTAGCCCAAGTTCTGTTGGCATCCTTGGCGGGATTGATGGTCATGGCCATGCTGATGCACATCTGGAATGACGACACCATCACCTACCTGTGGTTCGGTTTGTGTGGCATCGCGCTGGCTCAACCGGTACTTAGAAAAGACAAACATGCCAAACCTGCGTAAGCCAACTAAGCGCGGTGTCAAACAATTCGCCATCTTCAATCTAGGGGGCATCTCCTTTTTCGTGATCGGCTACACAGTGTTTGCCCTGCTGTATGGCGCGCTACATTGGCCATGGCTGCCGGCTAAAATCGTAGCTGATTTTGTGGGTTGGGTAGTCAACTTCGTCATTCAATATTTCTGGGCGTTCCGCGAGGAGGCGGCCGGGCACAAACACCATCGTGTCACGGCCAAGTTCACTACCATTAGCCTGGTCAACCTCGGTGTCGACTACCTGATCGTCGGCCTGCTGGCCTGGATAGGGTTGTCTCCATTCGTCGGACTTATCATCGCCGCCAACTTCTTCACGATTTGGAAATGGATGTGGTACAAACACTGGGTCTTCAGTCTCCAAATCAAGATAAATCGAGTTAGGCCCCTGGTCGACCCCGCTAGATTTTCATTACGCTAATGCTACAATAAATCCATGAACGAAAACCAAACATCTGTCCAAACACCCCCAGAAGCACCAGTGCGACCAACCAAGAAGCAACGTGAATTATTGACGTATATCGAGGCCTTCATCGCCGAGCACGGCTACAGTCCGAGCTATCGAGAAATCATGACCGGACTCAATTATACTTCCGTCGCCACAGTGGCGTTGCACGTCAAAAGCCTGATCAAGCGAGGACATTTGCGTAAGCGTGACTATTCGGCGCGCTCACTCGAGGTCGTCAACCCGACAGGCGAAACCAAGAAGCTATCCAGCAATCAGGTGAACCCCAGCGAAGAGAAGTGGCTGATTGAAAAGATTGAACATGCCTTCGTTCAGGCCGAATCGCTCGGTGCGCCCAATGAGGCAACGATATCTGACCTGGCGGCGCTGCTGCAGG
>CAZTXZ010000157.1:0-1713 GCA_964617895.1 uncultured Candidatus Saccharibacteria bacterium | reverse complement strand
TCAGCCGCCATCTGAGTGTGTTTTTGGGTTTCACGAAAGTCGGTGTTGCCACCGTCTATCAGCAAGCTGGCCGCCGGTAACACCTCAAGCCAAGCAGCCACTTCGGCGCTGACGAAAGCCGCCGGAATCATCAGCCACACCACCACCGGCTCATCACCAAACTTTTCGACTGCTTCCCGCCGATCATTTGCGGGCACGGCGCCAAACGCCGCCGCCGCAGCCACGGCCTCGGGATTAGGATCGATCGCGATTACCCGGTGTCCGGCCTGGGCGATCAGGTTGGCTAGTTGTGCCCCCATTTTGCCAAGTCCAACAATAGCAATGGTCATACGGAATTCCTTTCTACGCTTCTAGTAAGTCATTATAAATAGTACTGTCGGGGATGTCGCGCAACACGCCGGCGGGGAAGTCGACGAGCGGCGGAACGGTCTGGCCACTCAGTTGCTCGAATACCGGCCGCTTGGCTTCGCCATAGGCGTACGTTTGGGCAATCGCGACACGCTTGAGTGCCACAAACGTCAAGGTTACACGCACGAAGTCTTCGGCTTGGTAACCGGCCACCAGCTCCGTGCTCTTGGCGGCCAAGGAATTGGGTTTGATGCCGGCAATATGTCCATCGGCACCAACGCCAAACTGGCCAAATATACACTCGGCACGGTCAAACTCACGCTCGACGACTTTGGCATAGGCCGCCGCCGTGGCCGCCAGATCTTGCGAGTCATCCGTTAGCATTGGATAAGCCGTGGCCATGCCGGTCACGAAGCCCGCGTCGCTCAGCTGCCGCCAATTGCAATCCGGGCTATCCAGCGCCACGAAGCGCTCATCGGTCTGCATTATCGTAAGTTTGTCGGTCAGTGATTCATCGAGCAACCGCGAAGCCGCCGCGCTCACCGGCACGTTACTACCTCCGGGGACCAGCCAAATTACAGATTCGTGAGTCCTCATGGCCATATTCAGGCCTTCGGCCAGTTGCTCAGCCAACCCGGCTGTTTGAATGACAAGTCTCATACACCCAGTATGCCACCAGCCGAGTAACTAAGCCAGTCGAGCTGGTAAACTTAGCTCATGAAGCAGGGGAAACTAAATGGTGTAAATCTGGGCGGATGGCTAGTACTGGAGAAGTGGATCACGCCCAGCTTGTTCGCGGGCACAGACGCCCGGGATGAATACACTTTCTGCCTTGGGGCGGATTCCGATCGGCTAAAACGTCTGCAGCAATTCCGCGATACATTCATAACCAAACAGGATTTTGAGTGGCTGGCAGCGCAGGGGATTGATGCGGTGAGGCTGCCAGTTGGACATTGGATGTTCGGCGATACCGAGCCATATCAGCCGACCGTAACCTACGTGGACGAGGCCTTCCGTTGGGCAAAAGCCACGGGCATACGGATACTGCTGGACATGCACGGCGCACCCGGCTCACAGAACGGCAAGGACCACAGCGGGCAAATCGGCCCGACCGATTGGGCCGGCAGTCAATCAAATATCACCGAAACGCTAGAAGTCATCCAGAAGCTAGCCAAGCGCTACGGCAATCACAAGTCATTACTGGGCATATCGCTACTAAACGAGCCGGCCGCCAACATATCCAAATCCATACTGCTGGATTATTATCACCAAGCCTACGACATTATCCGAAGGGGCTGCGGCCAAGACGTGTGGGTCGTATACAACGACGGTTATGCAGCGTCGCGTTGGCGTAGGGAGCTGCCT
>CAZTXZ010000156.1:0-1764 GCA_964617895.1 uncultured Candidatus Saccharibacteria bacterium | reverse complement strand
AGACCGAAGCTGTCGGCATTCCCGAGCAGCATCAGCGAGGCGCTAGGTACGTCGACACCGACCCCGATGACCGTCGTCGCCACCAGCACATCCAGCTCGTGGGCGACGAACTGTTGCATCACGCGCTGTTTGGCGTCGGATTTCATCTGCCCGTGCAACAAACCGACTCGGCGGTGCTTGAAAGCCCCTTTTCGTAAAGTCTCGTAGGTTTTCTCGGCGGCTTCGGCTTCCAGGCTAGACGACTCGGCTACCAGTGGACAGACGACGTACAGCTGGCGCCCAGCTTCCAGCTCTTCGTCGATTTTGGCATAGAGTTGCTTGCGCGAGTTGGGCGAACATATCTCGGTCTTTATCGTCTGCCGGCCGGCAGGTTTTTCGTCCAGTATCGATATGTCCAGCTCGCCGTAAAGCGTCAGAGCTAGGCTTCGCGGGATCGGCGTGGCCGTCAGATTAAGCACGTGCGGCATGTGACCAGCCTTGGCCATCAAACTTTTGCGCTGATCCACGCCGAAGCGGTGTTGTTCGTCGATGATGATGAGTTCCAGATTACGCAAATCCACCGCGTCCTGGATGAGAGCGTGGGTGCCGACGATGAAACGGATATCGCCTTTGGCAATCGCCGCGTGTGCCCGCTTTTTTTGGGCCGCCGGTAGACTGCCGACCAACAACCCGACAGAATCACCGTAACCAAGCGGCGCCATCAGCGAATGGATGGTAGCAGCGTGCTGACGGGCCAATATCTCGGTCGGCGCCATCAAGGCTACCTGATGGCCATGGTGTAGCACCATCAACGCGGCCATCGCCGCCACGACCGTCTTGCCAGAGCCGACATCGCCCTCGACCAACCGGTTCATCGGCTGCGTCCGCTGCATGTCCTGATAAATCTGCCAGACGACCTTGCGCTGCGCATCCGTCGGACGAAATGGCAGGTGCCCGACAAAAGCTTTGGCGACAGTTTCCTCAAACTGCACCGGCGGCGCTTGCTCACCGGCAATTTCCTGCTTGTTCATCAGGCTGGCCAGGCTCAGTTGGAAAACCTCCTCAAAACCAAGTCGGCGTTTGGCCTCAGTTAGTCGCTCAGCCGATTCCGGAAAATGCATCGTCATTAGCGCTTCAGCACGATTTATCAGTTTTTGTTCATCAATTATCCAGGCCGGCAGCGTCTCGGGCGTGGTCCTGATGACCGTTAGGGCTTGCTTGAGCGCAGCGCGGATCTGGCGCGAATTGAGCCCTTTGGTTTCGCGATATACCGGGATGATGCGGGCGGTATTTATCGGAAACTCGCTGACCAGTTCGGTGCTGGGGTTCATGATTTGCAAGTGCTGATGGCTGAGTTCGAATTGACCAGAAATATAATACGGTTGACTGGTTTTGAGCGCCGCCGCCCGGTAGGGTTGATTGAACCAGACCAAGCGCACACTGCCGCTGTCGTCGCTGGCAACCGCCTCGGTTATGTGCATGCCGCGCCGGACATAGCGCCCGACGGCCTGTTTGATGACGGCCTCGATGGTCACTGCGCCAGGTTTTAGCCGGCCAATCGGCGTCACGGCCGAATAGTCGTCATAGCGGCGCGGATAATAATCTATCAGGTCACCGACCGTAGCCAGCCCAAGCTGGGCGAATTTTGCCGCCAAGGCCGGTCCGACTCCCTTCAGCTCCGTCAGCGGAGTGTGCAACGTCATATCATAAGTATACTAGTACGAATCGTGTTGACCGTAATGGTGGCTAGCGGCGGCCGACGCCGACGGCGTTTTTGCCGCGGCG
>CAZTXZ010000155.1:0-1773 GCA_964617895.1 uncultured Candidatus Saccharibacteria bacterium | reverse complement strand
GGGATTCAGTGCGAATGTAGGTGGCGGGCGGCGTGTGCGTCGTCCTCCTCGGTCAAGTGCTGCTCCAGCACGGGCAGCATGAACTCTTCCTCTTTTTTGAAGTGCAAAACCACTAGTGAGTGCAGGCTATAGAGCGTATCGCGTAGGTCGTTATGATCACCCTTGTCCCTGATGAGTTTGCCCAGGCGCGTCGTCAGTCGGCCGACCTCGGCATGATCGCGTGTCATTAGCACAACTCCTGCATCGGTGCCGGCGTATTTGGCAACCAGCGCGTACAAGATTTCTTCTTCCTCCTTGGCGTGAGGCACGAGCTGGTCGGTCAGAAATCGAAGCGAGTCGGCCAGCATCGGCTGCAGCTGCTCATCGTCGACCAGTCCGACAGAGTCGGCGGCAGACTTCAGCTTGTAGACATGCGGCAGTAGGGCCTTATGTTCGACTTTGATGTGATCTAACAATTTCATATACACCTCCTTTTCAACTATGATAGTACACCCCAGAAAACGGAGCTGTGACTTTTTCGTCGCCAGCAGCATGGATGTCTATCATGACATCGGTTTGATAAAATAGTCATATGATTCGATTCAAGTCACGATTGACCAAAATTAATGACAAGCTCATCTTGCGCTTGCCGCAAGACGCCAGTGACCAGCTGCCGTCCCGCGGCCTAGTGATGGTTGATGGAACGATCAATGGCCGTGACTTTCAGGCGCCGCTCGAACCGGATGGCCGCAAGGGGCATTGGCTGCTGGTGGATGAAGTCCTACAAGAAGCAATCGGCAAGTCTGAGGATACCAATGTTACGCTCGAGATCAAACCCTCGACGCACTGGCCGGAGCCAACCATACCCGACGACCTACAGCAGGCGTTAGACAATGACCCGGAGGCGCGCGCCGTTTGGAACAAGACTACTCCGCTAGCGCGCTGGGACTGGATCCGCTCCGTCAGGTCGACCAATAGCCCCGAAACGCGTCAGCGCCGCATCGAAACCGCTTGCTCGAAATTACGCTCGGGCAAACCTCGCCAGTGCTGCTTTAACCGCAGCGAGTGCACCGACACCGCCGTGTCGAGGGGCGGCGTCTTATTGGACACGGCGAATTAGTAAAATAACCGGCTGACTCGGGCGTGTAGTTTGGTATGCTGAATGTACATTAATGACAGGGGGCGGCCATGGCGCAAAAGATTACACCAAACTTGTGGTTCGATGGTAATGCCAAAGCGGCAGTAGACCATTATGTGTCGATTTTCCCGGATGCCAAGATATTGGCAACGACCAACTATCCGGAAACTGCCGAGGAAGGACTGGCCGATTTCCAGCGCGACCTGGCCGGCGATATTTTGACCATCGATTTTGAGCTTGGGGGCATGAGGTTTACCGCCATCAACGCCGGACCGGAATTCAAACCCAACCCATCCATATCTTTCATCCTCAATTTTGATCCGTCGACCGACGATGCCGCCGCCGAACACCAGAAAGAATTGTGGAACCGACTGTTGGACGGCGGGGAAGCGCTGATGCCGCTTGACGAATACCCATTCAGTAAACAATACGGCTGGGTGCAGGACCGCTACGGTTTTAGCTGGCAGTTGATGCTGAGCGACCCGGAGGGCGAACCCCGGCCGTTCATCGTACCGGCACTGATGTTCGTCGGTGATAACACCGACCACGCCGAAGAAGCGATGGACTTTTACACCTCGGTATTTAGCGACTCCAAGATCGGCAACAAAGCCCGCTACCCCGACGATACCGGCCCGGCCAAAGCTGGCCCGCCGCTC
>CAZTXZ010000154.1:0-1776 GCA_964617895.1 uncultured Candidatus Saccharibacteria bacterium | reverse complement strand
TATCCTCAACCCGCTCGGTGTCCCATCTCGTATGAACATCGGCCAGTTGTTTGAAACTCACCTCGGTATGGCCGCTCGTGCCCTTGGCATAAGAGTCGCCAGCCCATCGTTCAACGGTGTCAGTAGTGACAAGATCCAAGAGCTACTCAAAGAAGCTGGCCTGCCCGAAGACGGCAAGCAGCAGCTGTACGATGGCCGCACCGGTGAAGCCTTCAACGAACGCACCACCGTCGGATCCATGTACATGATCAAGCTTAACCACATGGTCGCCGACAAGATTCACGCCCGCTCAACCGGTCCATACACTATGGTTACCCAACAGCCGCTTGGCGGTAAGGCCCAAAACGGCGGTCAGCGCTTCGGCGAGATGGAGGTGTGGGCACTTGAAGCTTACGGTGCCGCTTACACCCTGCAAGAAATGCTTACCATCAAGTCCGATGATGTCTATGGACGTAGCAAGGCCTACGAATCCATCATCAAGAAGACGCCGATCGTCGGGCCAAAGGTTCCGGAAAGCTTCAATGTGCTTGTCAAGGAACTCCAGGGTCTCGGCCTCAAGGTCGACCTGGTCCAAAGCGATACTGTCGTTGACGCCGAAGACGTCCTGGCTGGCAATATTCGCGACGAAGCCGAGAACGTGCCAACTATCGACGTACCTGAAGATGAAATCTCCAACGTCGACGTGACCGAAGAAGAGCCAAGCCCCGACGAAGATTTCCAGGCCGAACAAGGCCCGGCGGTCGTCGAAGAGGAGGCGGTGCTGGTCGCTACCGAAGAGAGCAATGATAACGAAGACGAGAAGGAGGCCTAATGCGTCGTTACACTAACGGAACAGACATCGCGGTATTTGACGCAGTTCGGCTAGCCGTGGCTAGCGCCGGTGACATCCTAGATTGGAGTTACGGCGAGGTCACCAAGCCCGAAACCATCAACTATCGCACCCAAAAACCAGAACGCGACGGACTATTCTGTGAGCGTATCTTTGGCCCCGTCAAAGATATCAACCCGCACGACGCCAAGTACAAGGGTGTCCGCTCGCGCGAGGCTGCCGTCGACAAAAATGGCGAACTGGTTACCAAATCCATCGTTCGTCGTGAGCGCATGGGGCACATCAGCCTGGCCGTACCGGTCGCTCACATCTGGTTCCTGCGCGGCACTCCCAGCGCCATCGGTCTGCTGCTAGGCATGACCGTCAAGAGCCTGGAGCGCGTGGCTTACTTTGCCAGCTACATCATCAAGAGTGTCGATACTGAAGCTCGCGACAAATTGCTGGCCGACAAAGAAGCTGAATTTGCTGCCGCCAAAGAAGCCATCAAACTTCGCTACGAAAAAGAAGCCGAAGCCGAAGACGCCAACGTCAAGGCCCTGGCTGAAATGCAAAACAAGGAAATCGATGAGGTTACCGGTGAGTTCGAGCAATTCCGCGACCAACTGACGGGCCTCGACAAGCTGAACTTGCTCAACGAAACGGATTATCGGGCATTGCCTGACAACCTGCGTTCGCTGGTCACGGTCGGCATGGGTGGTGAAGCCCTGCAAGACATGCTCAAGGAAATCGACCTCAAGGAACTGATTGCTACGCTGACGGCCGAGGCCGAAGACGCCAAGGGCCAGCGCCGCAAGAAGCTGATGAAGCGTTTGCGACTCTTGGAAAGCATGGACCGCGCCGGCATCAAGCCGAGCAGTATGTGCCTGAGCGTATTGCCGGTGATTCCTCCGGATCTTCGCCCGATGGTCCAGCTGACCGGTGGCCGTTTTGCAACAAGTGACCTCAAC
>CAZTXZ010000153.1:0-1818 GCA_964617895.1 uncultured Candidatus Saccharibacteria bacterium | reverse complement strand
TTCGGTGCCGAACCGTGGTTCTTACCACCACCGATACCATGACGACCACCGTCACCACCACCGTGCGGGTGATCGGCAGCGTTCATGACGACACCACGGACACTTGGGCGGATACCCTTGTTGCGTGAGCGTCCAGCCTTGCCGAGCTTGATGTTCTGGTGCTGCTCGTTGCCGAGAGAACCAAGGCTGGCGGTGCACTCCAAGTTGACGCGGCGAACTTCACCGCTAGGCAAACGGACCTGGCCGTATTCGCCTTCTTTAGCCATCAGCTGAGCACCGTTGCCGGCGCTGCGGACCATCTGGGCACCCTTGCCGGGCACGATCTCGATGGCGTGGATGGTGCTACCAATCGGGATGCTCTTGAGTGGCAAACGGTTGCCGATCTCGATGGGCACTTCTTCGCCAGACGTGATGGTTTGGCCAACTTTCATACCCTTGGCAGCCAAGATGTAGTGATAAGTGCCGTTGGCTTCTTTGATACGAGCCAAACGAGCTGAACGGTTTGGGTCATACTCGATGTGCTCGATGACCGCAGTAGTATCAGGGGCCAGCTTGAAGTTTACCTTGCGGTAAAACTTGCGGGCACCACCACCCTTGTGACGGGTCGTGATACGACCTTGGTTGTTGCGGCCATTACCACGGCGCTTCGAAACTACGAGCGACTTCAGGGGTTTCTTGGTTGTAATACCATCGAAGTCCTGGCTGCTCATACCGCGGCGGCCGGGAGTGGTCGGGTTGTATGTCTTAATAGCCATTACTTGCTTCCCCCTTCGAGGTCAGCTCGCACTACCCCAGGTAGAAAGGCTGCGGCGGCGGCTCGGGCGGCAGCAACTGCTAGAGCTTCCGCGTCATCAGTTTCATTACCACGAACAACGATTACATCCATACCAGTAGCTTCTGCAATCGGACGAGCCAGCTCGCTGCGGCGGGTTGACTCGACCGTCTCGACGCCGTCAGCTTCGTTGACGGTTGCCACTTCAATCGCGGCATCGATTCGGTCAAGAATATCGTATATATCATGTTGTCCCGACATTATTTCTTCTCCTTCTTGGCCTGTTTGGCGGCTTCTTTAGCCTCTTTTTCAGCGGCCTTCGCGGCGGCTTTGCTCAGCTTTTCCTGAGTTTCGGCCTGCTTGGCTTCTTCTTGCTCGATAGCGTCAAAGATTGGCAGGTGCTCGCCCTTGGCGACGGTTACGTAGGCTTTCTTAATGTCCGAGGTGCGACCACTCATGACGCGGCGGCCTTTTTGGCTGACGGTGCGCTTGGCTTTACCCTTCAAGACGCTGATGTTGACAGTCTCGACCTTGACGTCGAACTGCTTGGCGACTGCCTCGGCAACGGATTGCTTGTTGGCGTCACCGGGTACGACGAATACGTAGGTCTGATTCTGGCTCTGGCCGAAGGCTTTTTCGCTCAGGCGAGGCTTCAATGGCAATGTCATACTCATTATGCAGTCTCCTTTTTGGCCTCTTCGAGCCACTTCGTTACGATGTCCAGCGCAGCCTTGGTCATAACGATGGTGTCGGCGTTAAGCACGTCGTAGACATTCAGATAGTTGGCTTGGACCAGCTTGGTGTCGGTCAGGTTCTTGGAAGCCCTGACCAGCTCGTCTGACTTGTGCTCGACCGCAATCAGAGTCCGGCGATTAGCGCCGATCTTGGTGAGCAAGGCAGCCAATTCGCTGGTCTTGCCGTCTTTGCTGGTGATGTCTTCGATGACGACCAACTTCTTGGCGACAGCAGCCAGGCTGAGGGCTTGACGGATAGCCAGGCGCTTGGCCTTGGTGTTGAGCGCCTTGGTGTAGTTCTCCTGGCCGGTC
>CAZTXZ010000152.1:0-1821 GCA_964617895.1 uncultured Candidatus Saccharibacteria bacterium | reverse complement strand
TGGTTTTGATGTCTTGGATATTTTGCGTAATACCCCCGAGACCGCTAACCTAAACATCATCATGTTGACGGCCCTGGGGCAGGACAGCGACAAGGAACGCGCCGACAATCTTGGTGTAGATGATTATTTAGTCAAGTCGCAAGTCGTAATCGCCGATGTAATCGATCGTATCAGGCACCATCTGGGAATGCAGTAGAATCCAGTTCATTTCGAACATCCCTGGTGGCCATAGAGCCACCCTTTTTATATTTAACCAGGTGATGGGTCGTAAAAGTTGCAAAATATGCTCCAATATGCTAATGTTATCTAGTAAACAAAAAACAAAAATGCCGAATAACGAAGAACCACCAATCGAAAAACAATCACATTTGCACATCGTTGAAAAGGGACATGACCTGGAAAGTCCAGGCGGCGATAACCCGACAGCAGCCCAACAGCACTGGCGACAATTCGGTCCAAAAGGGGATAGTAATAAGCTGACTGATGTACTGCACGCTAACGCCCGCATGTTCTACGAGTTCCCCGAAGAGGGCCATGATAAACCCGACACACCCCCTGACGGTCGGGTAATCCAGGGTCCGTGGGGCTCGGCGCAAAACGAAGAATCGAAAGTAGCGTTGGATGAGACCGAACCGAGACATCAATAAACTAGGTAACGAAAAGGAATAATTAAAATAATCATGAGTGAACGGCCACAAAATCATCCGGCAGAGCAAGACCCCCGATTTGCGGGCGGTCCGGCGTATGATGCCGTGAAGCAGGCCATGCAGACCGAGGCCTTGGCTGAGCTCTCGCGCGAGCAGCAAGGTGAAATCATCGTCGATACCATGATAGGCGCGCTGGCGGCCGCGGATGATATTGCCAGTCGCGAGCCAACCGGACTACGCGACGCACTCAGGGCTGTCGGTACGGCAGTGGACGCAACCGCCACCGGCAATCCCTGGGAGCGAACCCTCGGAAGTGTAACGCGTAGCGGGGGCCTTAGGATGGCCGTGGATGTTCTGGCGCGAGATGAGCGCACCAAGGTTTTGCTGAGTGGTCTGGAGCGGCGCGTTAGATTCGATGAGCAGGGTAATTTAGTAGCACTGACCAGCCTAAACCAAGCTTCCGGATATCTGGAAGCGAAAGCGGCCCAACACCCGCTTGGCGGCACCGATGCCGCCATCAAACCGAGTTGGCAGGATCAAATTGTTGCCGGTCTGACACCGAACATGGACGCACCATTCGGTCCGTGGAATAAGCGTGCCGAAGAACTGATGACGCCCGAAGCAGGGGTGCAGGTTCGCCAGGAGCAGCAGGACTGGCAGGCCGCCGTGGTCTTGGCCGAGCGGGCTGACGTGGATGTCGAGTTATTGGCCCGGACGGGTGATGAATTGCGCCGCCAGGCGGAGCTTGGCCAATTTGCGGGTAATGTAGTGCCCAAGCCGCAAGTCAATTACGATCATCTGTTCGAAGAGTAAGGATCGTACCCCTACGAATTAAGACACCCCGCCATTGGCAGGGTGTCTTAATGTGGGTGAGGTAGTTGATTATTCGACGGTGACTTCGGTGCGGCGGACAGATTTACCACTAAAAGTACGGACCTTGCGCTGAGCGAATTTCACCACGCCATCTTTGGCGGCGTGAATGGTGAAATTGCGGCTCATGGTGGTGCCTTTGCCGGGGCGCTTAGTCATGCCGACCTGGCGGACGATGACTTGGCCGGTCTTGACCTTTTGGCCACCAAACAGCTTGACACCCAGCCGCTGACCGGGTGAATCGTGAATATTTTTGGCGGTACCGCCAGCTTTGACGTGTGACATGCTACTTCCTTATTAACAC
>CAZTXZ010000151.1:0-1850 GCA_964617895.1 uncultured Candidatus Saccharibacteria bacterium | reverse complement strand
GACCCGGATTGTCGTGCGCATGCAGGAGTACGGCATAAACGTGCCGGGCGTGGACCTGATGAGCCCAGTCCAGGCCATGCACCACATTAATCGCACCCTGGGTCAGGACAAATTCGAGCTGAGTGATGGCACCATGACCGACGCCGTTAGCGTCCAACGACAGTTCATCGAGGCCGGTCAAAAGCTTGCCGCCGAGGGGCTACTAGAGGACCAGGAAATGGATGCCCTAGACGAGTGGAACAAAGCCATCGCCGATTTCAGCCAAAACCCCGAACTTCTGTATGATAGGGCCGACTGGGTTCTTAGGCGCAAGATGCTACTGGCGCAACACGAAAAACACGGCTATGCCTGGGACAGCATAGCCATGCGCAACATCGATTTGACCTGGGATGTTATCGGTAGCGGCGGCACCGATGAAAAACATCATCAAAATATCGGCATCGGCGAAAAACTCCGCCAAGGCATTTGGGCCAAGTATATGCCGGACAAAGTCCTGATTCAAAGGTTCAAGCGGCACGCTCCCGAATCAACCCGAGCGCACGCCCGAAGCCGCTTCTTGCAGGCCTTTGGAGCCCCCAATAATACGCTGACCGTTGGCTGGGATAGGGTCAGTATTGGAGATGACAGTGTCAAACTAAATGACCCACGGGAGCCCTACAACCAAGAACTGGAAACCATGATCGAGACCCACCCCAAATCCCGATTAGCGGCGTAGATCTTAGGCCCGCGGAGACCTGATGCGCAGGCTGCGAACCTTCGCGTGATAGACAAGCAAGCCGTTAAGTAAACCAAACGTTACCAATCCGGCCGGAAATGATTTGGTGGCGTATGCTACCACGCCAACGACCAGGATGTTCACGGCCAACCAGGTCATGAACTTGGTCCGGCTGATTTTCATCCGCAAATATTCTGCACCCAGGTAGTAGTACGGGAACACTGTCAGCACCAAGAACGTGCTTGATGCCAAACCGAATATCAGGACGACGGCCAGACCCTGCCAAAACGGGCTGGCGAGTGCCAGCGGTATCAGCGAAAAGATGGCCGTAAAGCTGGTTGCCACCAATGGGCGAAACCGCTCGGCTAGCGCTGCTTGCGCGGCATCGATTGGACCAAGGCCACTGCGGCGCGCCTGGTTGGCATAGTCAGTCAGCAGGATCGTGTTCTTGATGCTGAGCCCAATCAGCGCGAAGAAGCCGAGCATGGCGAAGAAGCTGAAGGCGTTGTCGGTCAGGTACAGTCCCGACGTAACGCCGAACAAGCTGAACGGAATAGCCAAGAATATCAACAATGGCTGAAGTAAGGAGCGGAATTGAAGAGCCAACAGCAGATAAATTACGACCAGCAAGATTGGGAAGGCCAAGGCGAGCGCCTTGAACGAATCCTGATTCTGCTGCTCCTCACCCAAATCTACCACTACGTCACTAGTCCTGAGCCCGTACTTAGCGAGCATACCCGAATCAAACTTATCCTTGATGGCATCTTGGGCTAGCGTGGTCAGCGTAGTCGTATCCGTACCGTCAAAGGCCAGCGTCACACCCATCACGGGCGTCGTGCCGACGCGGCGATAGACACTAGTATTGTCGATGTTAGCCTCGGTGATGGTTGCCTTCTCACCGCTGGCACGAGTCAGTTTACGACCCTGAAGGTAGGCTGCCATATCGGCCGCCAACTTCTCTGCCGCTGGTCGATTGGTGGCGTTGATGTTGACCGTCAGAGCGGCGCCGGGCGGACCAACGTCAAGCTGATAGGCATTGACTTTCGCGCCCTTTATATCGCCTAGGCCGGACTTGAGCTTGGCGACCAAATCGTGCGAGGTCGGCTCGCGCTCGCCGTACGGCGTGATATTTACG
>CAZTXZ010000150.1:0-1896 GCA_964617895.1 uncultured Candidatus Saccharibacteria bacterium | reverse complement strand
GCGTAGGCCACCAGGCCCCACACAAGGCTGACGGCCGCAAAAAGCCCGGCCAGTCGCCACAGCCAACCCTGCCAAACAGCACGCCGGAGCTCGCCAGATCGAACTATCAGGTAACTCGCCAACAGCAATGCCACCAACAGCAATGCCTCTTTCCACAGACGTAGCGCGGTGTAATGCCCGATAGCCGAGCTAGCCCAGACCGCCAAGAAAGCGTGGAAGGGCATCAGTGCCAACAACGTGGCGACGATGGCTGCCGTAGCACGCCTGGCGAATGTATCGAAATGGCTGGGTTTCATACGATGTTACAATCTAGTATATAACTATGAAGAACAACTCGTCGCTAGCTTATAACGTGATTTTGGTGATAGGCGACTTCGTAGCACTCATCATCGCCTTCGTCGTGGCTTATATACTGCGTGTTTCCATCAGCCACGTGCCTATCAGCACCCACGTCAATTCCATGACTTATTTCAACCTGATAGTCAGTATCATGCCGTTTTGGATCATAGTCTTCGCGCTGCTCGGATTGTACAACCAGCGCGTACACGAAAACCGCTTCAGTGAATTTTGGCGACTGTTCGTGGGGTCTGTCGTCGGCATCATGTCGGTAATCAGCTACGCCTACCTGGCCAACATCGCCATCTTCCCCGCCCGGCTTGTCGTGCTGTACGGTCTATTACTAACCTTTGCTTTCGTGCTAATATTCCGGACCATCGCCCGCGCCATTCGGCGCCAGTTGTACGTCAGGGGAGTGGGAATCAATCGAGTGCTCCTGATTGGTGATACCAAGCTCACCCTAAGTCTAGCCGCCGCCATGGCCCGGGCCAACAAGACCGGCGACGTGGTCGTCGGAATCGTCGGCGGCAAGAAGCATCCGCTGGAATACAACACTAAGTTCCTGGTATTCGACCAGTTCGAAGATGCCGTCAAGGCATTTGGTAATACTCTGCCCAACACCATCATCCAGACCGAACTGTACGGCAGTTCCGAACGTAACGATGCTATCCTGGCCTTCGCTCAGCAACACCACCTGGACTACCGTTTCGTTCCGGGCAATGGCGAACTGTTCGTCGGCAATATCGACGTCGAGCTGTTCCACGACACCCCGATGATTGCCGTTCACCAAACTGCGCTGGTCGGTTGGGGCCGCGTCGTCAAACGCCTCACGGACGTCTCACTTAGCTTGCTACTCATCGTCATCACATCACCCATCATGCTGCTGACGGCCATCGCTATAAGCCTGAGTGACGGCGGCCCGGTATTTTTCAGGCAGGCCAGGCTGACTCGCGGCAACCGTGTCTTTTATGTCTTTAAGTTCCGCTCCAACAACCGCAAATACAGCGGTCTCAGCCCCGAAGAAGCATTCGCCAAGATGGGCAAACCGGAGCTGGTATCCGCCTACCGCAAGAACGGAGATTTCTTGCCACACGATCCGCGTATCACATCCGTCGGACGGTTCATCCGCAAGACCAGCATCGACGAATTACCACAGCTGTTCAATGTACTGCGGGGTGAGATCAGCCTGGTCGGGCCGAGGGCGCTGGTGCCCGAGGAATTGGCCATGTACAGCCGCAAACACACCATCCTCAGCGTCAAATCGGGCGTGACTGGCCTAGCCCAAGTGTCCGGGCGACGCGATATCAGCTTCGACGAGCGACGTAAACTCGACGTCTACTACGTCCAGAACTGGACATTCTGGGGCGATATCGGCATCTTGCTACGCACCTTCTGGATCACCCTGACCCACCGCGGAGCAAACTGATGACCCTGCGCAAGCCGGAACTCAGCAACGAGTCAGGATCGCGCGTGGCCATCGTCCACGACTGGCTGATTGGCGGCGGCGCCGAGTTGGTGGTCGAACAGCTGCACCAGCTGTACCCCGAGGCCCCCATCTAC
>CAZTXZ010000149.1:0-1897 GCA_964617895.1 uncultured Candidatus Saccharibacteria bacterium | reverse complement strand
ACCGAAGGTCGGAGTAGCTACGACTACTTTTCGGCGCTTGGTCACGAGCTGACTATTTGCGACCGTAATCCTGATATCGAGGTGCCGGATGGTGCCGAGACAGTACTGGGTAATGACTATTTGGACGACCTTGATAGGTTCGACTTAATCGTTCGAACCGCCGGCATGACACCGCACGTCATCCTCGAGAAAAACCCAGGTATCGCCACCAAATTGACCTCTCAGGTCAATGAATTTTTCCGGGCCAGCCCGACCAAGAATATCATCGGCGTGACTGGCACCAAGGGCAAGGGCACCACCAGCACACTAATCGTCAAGATGCTCGAAGCCGCCGGCAAACACGCCTTCATCGGCGGCAACATCGGTATTCCGCCCCTGACATTCCTGCCCAAATTGCATCAAGATTCCTGGGTCGTCCTGGAACTATCGAGCTTCCAATTGATAGATTTACAATATGCCCCGCACATCGGGATATGCCTGATGGTCGTGCCCGAACATCTCGACTGGCACAAAGATATGGACGAATACATCGCCGCCAAGTCGCGCATGTTCGCGCTCCAGGGGCCGGGCGATATCGCCATACCGTTCGCCGACAATGAGTTATCCAAAACCATCGCCGCTAGTGGCAGTGGTCAGCAAATTCCCTATTTTGCGCCGCCCGGTGCGTTCGTCGATCACGGCATGATCCGTATCGACGATCAGGACATTTGCCGCATCGACGAGCTGAAATTGCTCGGAAACCACAACTGGCAAAACGCTTGCGCCGCCGTGACGGCCGTATGGCAGATCGCGCCCGACGCCAAAGCCATGCACAAAGTTTTGACCAGCTTCGCTGGGCTAGAACATCGCATCGAGTTCGTTCGGGAAGTTGATGGCGTCAAATATTACGACGACAGCTTTGGCACCACGCCAGAGACTGCCTCGGTAGCCATCGAGTCATTCAGTGAGCCAAAGGTCGTCATACTGGGCGGTTCAGACAAGGGCACGGAGTTCGAGGTGCTGGCCGATACCGTCAAGCGCAACAACGTCCGTCAGGCCGTCATCATCGGCATGACCGGACCAAAGATCATCAGCGCCCTGGAAGCCGCCGGCTTCACGGATATCAGCCTCGGCGGCAACTCGATGGAGTCCGCCCTCACCGTTTGCCGCGAATTCGCCCAACCCGGCGATGTCGTGCTGCTCTCGACCGGTTGTGCCAGTTTTGACATGTTCAAGAACTACAAAGATCGCGGCGATCAGTTCAAGGCAATCGTGCAAGCACTCGAGCCAGTTCGCGAATAACGGGCTGCTCGGGCTGCAGCACCTCAGCCTTACCCGAGCATATCTGCCGAATCATTTCCTCGATCCAGTGATAGTGAGTACAACCCAGGACGATTACATCCGCCCCTTGGTCCAATACCCCCTGTGTCAGCTGCTTTATGGCACTGACATCCACGTGGTCTGTTTCGATCATGGTGGCCCATGTGGAGCAGTCCGGCTCCAGCACGGTCACACCGGGGGCATAGGTTTCTTTTAGTTCCGCATAGCGTGGACTGGCAAGTGTGCGGGGCGTCGCACATACGGCTACCACCCCTGTTTTGGTTTGCTCGGCGGCCGGTTTTACCATCGGCTCCATGGCAATAAGCGGCACATCGAAGATTTCGCGCAATGTGCCTATCAAGTTGGTACTGACCGTGTTGCAGGCGATGACGATACAGACCACCCCCTCCTCGACCAATTCCTGAAGTACCGGGATGGTAAACGCCAGGATTTCATCCAATGTACGCGTACCATACGGAACATGCTTAGCATCGTTCTTGAAGATGATCTCGTGCTCGGGCATGGCGGCCTTGATGGCATTGGCGACGCTTAGGCCGCCGATACCAGAGTCGAAGACGCCGATTTTCATGCCTTGCTA
>CAZTXZ010000148.1:0-1931 GCA_964617895.1 uncultured Candidatus Saccharibacteria bacterium | reverse complement strand
CCGAATCGTGCGGATCGACTAACGAAAGGTTGCCCATGTCCTGCATGACACTGGCGTAACCGGAGTTGTTACCGGCCACGGTGATCGCGCCAGAGGCCATCGCCTCTAGCAGTACGATGCCAAAGCTTTCGCCGTACAAGGCTGGTGCACAAAACAAGTCCGTGCTGCGCAGCAGATCTTTCTTGGTTTTATCATCGACGAATCCTAAGAAAGTCACGTTGGGTAATCGCAACTCTTCGGCCAATAGCTCCAGCTTTTCGCGGTCCGGCCCATTGCCTGCGATGATAAGCGAAACGTTATCCATGCGTTGAACCAGTTGGGCATAGGCCATCAACAGATATTTGACGCCCTTGCGGCGCTCCAACCGACCGACGAACAAAATCGTCTTGTTTTTGGCGTTATCCTTGGGTTTACGGACATGTTTGTATCCCTTTAGGTCGATGCCGTTCGGGATGATAGTAATCGGCATATCGGTAACCGTACCGACATACTCGGCAGCCGGCTCGGATACGGCCGTCAGCTCATCCAGGTCTTTCATGATGCTCTTGGTGTAGGGCGTGACGGACCGCACCATCGTCCGCGTCAGGATAGTCTCGGGGACCTTGGCATGAAAGGTTGCCACGTTGAAACTGGTCGAGCGGGCCAATATCTGGCGGCTCAGGAAGGGAACCCACGGCTCATGAAAGTGCAGGATGTCGAATTTTTCGGACTCTAGCATTTGCTCTAGCGGTTCATTATCGATACTGGCCGAGACGGCCGAAGTCGTACCTAGTGGCGAACGGAAGTCGGTAGCGGCCCCGACAAAAATGATGCCTTCGGTATCAACGCCCTCGATATCGCGCGGTTGCGGCGTAATAATACGCGCGTCGTGCCCGCGGGCAACCAACTCGCTGCGCATGGCTCGGACGATTTCCTGGACGCCGCCGCCGCGCGCCATGCTGTATGGGCAAACTAGGCCTATTTTCATACTTTGTCCCATTATACCACTGCTTTGGCTAACGGCGCTGTAGCAGGCGCCGTAACTTCGGTGGCACGAACACGCTGGCCGACTTCTCATCGGCAATCACGCTCGGTGCGTGATTGGCCAGATCAAGCATGGTCAACAGCTCAAAATCGGTGAAAATCACCCGAAAATGCTGCTCCACCATATCGTTGTCAAAGTAGCGGTCGGCCTTGACGCCCACATGGTAGATGGGCAGGTCGATCTGCTTGCGGCAGTTGTCCAGGTTCAGGAATTCGACAGTGGTAGTCATGTAGGTACGGACTTCGTTGCTGTGCCACAACTTGGTCTCGAAGTGAACCAACTCCTCGAGCTCCTCCGCCGCCACGCCCTCGAACTTTTCGCGGGCATTATGCGTCTTGGTATATACCGTACGCAAAATCCATGGATGCAGGCAGACATATCGGAAGAATATCGCCGGCAAGCGGTGCGAAAACAGTCTTGCCCCTAGGCTGTACAGGCGGTGACGAGTCTTCGTAAAGGTGAAATCGTCCTTGTGGGCAAATCCGGCAAAACTGATCAGCCGCTCGATCCGTTTAGTCAGCTCTGGCGTACGCTGAAGCATTCGCGTCGCTATCACGAAGCCCAGGCTCATACCGACCACGACCACCTTGCGGCGCTTGTAACGCATCTTCATGAATGCCGCCAAATAGTCGGCCAGGTTGTCAATGGTACCTTTCTTGCCAATCTTATAAAAGCTGTCCATGCCGCCAAATCCCGGCAAATCCGGCATGGTCACGGCCGCATAACGGTTCAGGAATTTGACCACTCCCCACCAGCGTTCCAGGCTGGAATGGTGTCCGTAAACGAAGAGTATTTCCGGAGCATCTTTCTTCGGGGCCGGCATGTGCAAGACACGACCCTCAAGACCGTTTATGTTGAGCGGCTCGATATAATCGGCCGGTGAGGCATTTTTCTTGTTTTTCATAGC
>CAZTXZ010000147.1:0-1936 GCA_964617895.1 uncultured Candidatus Saccharibacteria bacterium | reverse complement strand
CTCAGCACGTCGGTTTGGGAGCCATACTGGGTGGCATCTATCTTGCCGGCCGCCTGTTCGGACATGGATGTCTGGTATAAGCCGAACAGCTGCGAAGCCGCGGCGCTGTTGGTAGCGTAATACATATGTTGCAACATCGGCCCCAGATTCTCCAAACCCTGCAATATGGATCCGATCATGAAGACCCAACCGATGACGGGTATGGCTTTAGTGGTGAGGTCTCCGCTGAGGTCCTTGCCTATTAGGGTGCCGATTTTCTTTACGAAATCACGAGTTATAGTTTCGACGAAACCCTTCTCGGCAATCTCGTTGGCCTTGGCCACGATGTCTTTCAGGGCCTCGGCCGTCAACTTGGCCGCGTAGGCATCCAGCTGGGTTTGTAGTTTCTTTTGGAATATGCTGCGTCTGTCGACATCGCCCTCCTCGGCTGGCTCCAAATCCGTGGTGTTACATGTCGGCGGGTCAAGCAGGCATTGCAGTATGAGTCCGTAGCTTTCACTAAGCGGTGAGACAACACGTTGGATGACGTACGCCTTGCCGGCCTGCTTCTTGGTTTCCCATTTGTCGGTGAATTTATTTAGCGGGTCACAGGCCTCGATACAGTGGCGGATGCCGTATTTGGACTTTAAAAATGGCGCGTAGCGTATATGGAAAACCACCCTGTCCCAGAGGGTGCCCTTCTTGATTCGCTCCGAGGTCAGTCGCTCGATACGGGCCCTGGTGCCGGCGTCGACCGAAGAGTCGCCGAAGGCGCTCGAGCCTTTGCCCAGGTTTATCTTCTCGCCGTCGATGTTTACGAAATAGGTGGTACCCGATTTTCCGTACGACAGACCGTAGCGCTTAGCCAGCTTGGTCTCCAGGCGGTCTTCTTTCCAAGCCTTGAACAGTTGGGTAACGGGATTATCGGAGTTCTTTATGGTGGATACGCAGCCGGCGTCGACAGTGGTCTTACAACTGCCTTTGCCGATGTTGGGGAAAACGTGATCAACCATGTATTGGTTGAACATCTTGTTGACTGTGCCTTCGGCGGCTTGGGTACTGGCCGCCGCGAAGCGGTTCTCGAGCGCCTTTACGGCGGTGGCGATCTTGAGGCTGGACAGGAATTGCCCCATCAGCAGTAAGCCACCGATCAACAGGATACTAATAAAGACTGAGCCGATGGAGGCTTGCTTGCGTTTGCGCGAGCCCCACAGGGCGTTCTTGGCGGTCGCCAGTTTGCCCATTGGTGTCGCGGCAGCGGCCGGATTGAAGCCCTTGCCCAGCTTGTCACTGGTACCGCCGCCGGAGAGAGCGCCCGACTTGCCAGACTTGGCCATGTGTTCACTGGAGGTTAGCTTATCAAACTCGTCCTTATCAGCACTCGACTTGCCAGTCTTGGCCATATTCTCCTGAGAAGTGAGGTCCGAAAAAGTATCATCGTAGTGTTTTTGGATTCGGTCTTCCGAATCTTCACTCGAGTCCAACCCCGGATCATTGAGAGTGGTGTTCGCCATCTGCTAGCTTGTCTTTCAATTTGCTTGTGCTTAATTATACACCAGGATGCAGGCGATTGCTCAGGTCGATCGTTCCCTGCTGCTGGGTGAATTCTCCTTGCTGAGCGGCGGCATTGATTTGCTGGACTTGGTTGGGGTTGGTCGTGATCAGTCCCGTCTCGGTTGGGCTGGCTACCACCTGGATGTGGACATGGTTTTGGCCGGCAAAGAACAGCCCCTGGCCGACCGGGAACTGGCTGAGGCGCTTCTTTTCCTCGCTGGTCAGCTTGAAGACGTCACTCAATACGTCGACCGCCGAAGTGGATTGCTTGAGCAGGATCTGCATGCTGGCGTTAGCCACGATGGCCCGTCCCATCCGACTGCCCATGAAGTCCTCGACGTCCTGGGTGATGGTGGTAATGCCGAGATTGTATTTGCGAGCTCGCTTAGCCAAGCTGAACAAA
>CAZTXZ010000146.1:1273-1941 GCA_964617895.1 uncultured Candidatus Saccharibacteria bacterium | reverse complement strand
TTGGCAACGGCCAACTCGCTGCGCCATATATTGGTGTCCTCGCGCCCCATCAGGCTGAACAGTGCTTGCCTGCCGATGATTGCTTGGTCTACCCGTAACCCTTCGACTTCCTTGAACATGTAGGCTGGGCGCCTCATCATATCCCGGAACGACTCGGGCATCGTCGGGTCGCTCATGGCGACAGCCCACTCACCCAAATAACTGACGTGCAGCGTTTGCAAGCTGTTCTCGAAGCCAACCCGGATAAGGTCGCGCTCCGGATCGAAAGTGTCAGGATCGGGCCTGAATTGCGTGATATCGATGAATTCGGTCAGGAATGCCATATCGCTTACCTCGATTATCTATCCACGATTCTAACCGTGAATCTATCAGTCGGCAATATCAGCCACGCCCATGGGCATGTTGTATATCGCCGGTACGATGATTTGGTACATGCCCAAATCATGTATAGATGAGGCCGTGGTGCCTGCTGCTCCATGGAACTCGGCATCGTGGAGAACCACGGCCGCGGAAAGTGCTTGTTCGCCACAGCGGATTTCCCCGTCTGGGTTTTCGGCTGCCTCGATCATGCGGCGAAGCGTCGGCACCGGGTATGGCCATACGTCGTCCACGGTTCCGACGAGGTAGTCACCTGGCGACATGGATTGGCCGCCTATGGGATCCCCATC
>CAZTXZ010000146.1:0-1263 GCA_964617895.1 uncultured Candidatus Saccharibacteria bacterium | reverse complement strand
AGCACGATATCGCCGCCAACATCTGGGACTTCCTCGAACGTCGCGGCCACGAAGCCCCCCGTCCCACTTGTCACGAAAGGCATGCACGGCCATATTCCCTCTGAATGTTCCAGCTCAAAAACTAGGTGTGGTCGGATGTTGTCTACTAGCTGCTGTTGCTCGGTTGCGCTAAGCGTATCGACGTCAAGCCCACCCCGCAATCTGTCGACGATGCCCTGCATGGCACGGAGGGCCGTTTGCAGGTCGAGGTCCTCTGGGTCGGTCAATCCGGGTGCACTGTCGAAGCGGTATCGTGCAGTTCTCATTCGACTATTCTAGCAGATGATGGGCTTATAGTTCCCCTGTCGGTTTCTTGCTGATACGTGGCTGACCAAGTAACATAAGGGCAATACCATGTAAGTGAGTTACCTTGAAGTGCCACGTGTTCAAATACCGAAACCGAAGATAACGTTATTGTCGAGCCTGGCTGCCGTAGCCGTGGCCACCTTGTTCCTCGGCATGATATATATCGGTACGGACGGCTTCGGGGCAATCGGGCCGAATCCTAACGCCATCAAGAATGGCGATGCTGTAATCGGTGGCGAGGATGTGCCGATGACTGCCAATGTCGCCGAGGCGCGTAAGTTAATCGCCGATGCCAGTTTGGGTAAATACAGCCTCAAGTGTACCTACGACACGGAAGAAATGAACGGCGTTTTCTATCTGCGCAACAAGAAAGAGTTGCGCTTCGACGCACGCAAGCAAGATGCGGTATTGCACGCCCTCAAGACCGGCGGCAATCTGTACCTCTGGGACGACTCCGGCAAACAAGGCTTGATGATCCAGGTAGAGCTGTCATCCGGTCAGACTTCCGACCAGGTACAGACATATTCTGCGGAATCATTCGCCAAGAACGCCGAGGCTTACCATCTGGCTTGTGGTCGGGTTGATGATTTGAATGACTCTGTCTTCGACGTGCCTGGCAACGTCGAATTCACGACCATGGGCAGCTAATCACCCCAGTTGTAAGAACTGTTACTGCACCAATACTCCCCCTGGACCATACTAGAGGGCATAGGAGGAACGACAAAAGCTTGAGGTCGACAAGCGGAGACTAAACGAAAGGAGTCTGCGATGGATTCAGATTTTACCCAATCCCGATTCGCGAGTGTACTCATGGTACTGACCGGAGTCTGGCTGATTACTTCACCGGCCTGGATATCTATGACAGGTGGCGCGCTCGTCAGCGTGCTGGTAACCGGTAGCGTGATCGCCCTGGCCGGC
>CAZTXZ010000145.1:0-1962 GCA_964617895.1 uncultured Candidatus Saccharibacteria bacterium | reverse complement strand
TCCACATGCGCAATGATAGCAATGTTCCGGATTTTCGCCGGATCTTGGGTGAGTTCTGGCATATTTATGCGCCCCTTTCGGGCGCGACTAAACTACATCTTTTCCGCAATTATAGCACGCAACAGGGGTAATTAAAACCGCTAATGCCCGCAGTACTTAGCGGCGTCGGTTGCTCTGGCGCGTCGTGTCGACCAGCTTGTCGAGGACGAAGGTGTGAAGCATGGCCCAGATAACAGCATTGACGCTGAAGACGACGATCGCCACGACCGTGACCTTCAAGATCGTCATACCGAGGCCGTGATTGGCTAGGCTGGCAATGGCTGCCACGAAAAAGCTCACCACGATAGCTAGCAAATATATCAACTGCAGCTTCTGGCGGTCCGTCGTGTTCTTGTTCCAACCCATCAGTTGGTTACGTAGACTCTCAAATGTCATCCTGATAGACTACCATAAATGACACAAAAAGTCAACGGGTATATCTGAGCGCTCAGGCTTTTTCGAGAATCTCGAGCTTGCGCGCGCCTCGGTCGAGCAGGAAGTAGCCTACGCCCAAGCCTATCAGTAGCAAATAGATGATGATCAGCAGCAGGCCGATGCCGGAAACTGCGAGTACGGAAGTCAACGTCTGCAACACCCGAAGAGTTATGGTGGCTCCTAGGATAATACCCAGCCCCTGGGTCAGATTGACCAGGGCCGACTTGTATAATTTGCCCTTCGTCTTAGTGAAGTAGACGGTGATGTTATATAGAGCCTGGATACCCAGGAACCACATCAACAGCCGTGGGATGGTAATAGTTAGCAAAATGGCCCAGTCCGGTTCGTAATAAGTCGCGCGTTCTATGACTCCGGACGGGACGGAGCGCGCCGGATCATTTAGTGTTAGGAAGGTGTAGATGACGGCGAAAGCAATGAAGCCAAGTACCAGCCCAAGCGAAGTCTGAAAGCGATATTTATGGACGATCGACAATAATTTGCCACTTCCCTTGTAGATGTACCAAATACCGACTGCCATGACGACCATCGCCAAATAAACATCGAATCGTATCAGATGGGATGTCAACGATGGTGTGTGACGGTACAGTAGGGCCGACACTGTGTTGACGGTTGAAAATATAGGTAACGATAGGGCGATCCACAAGATACCCTTCGTTACCTCGTGCCAGGCCTTACCATCCTTATCCTGTCTGATGTTTTGGGAGTATGCCTGGAAGCGCAAATAAGCTATCAATGAAAGCGTCCAGATAATGATATAAGGCACCACGATGGTTGCCAGTAAGATACGAAGTTGAGCCGCCGTGATGTCGTATTTCTTGAGGGTGCCAGCGTCTGGTGATGGTAGGACAGTGGCAAGTACATAAGTGGTAGCTAGGCCGAAAAAAACAAGGGTCAAGTACGGGTTGCGCATGAGTAGTCGGCCCACTTTGCTCATGAATTAATTATACCAAGAGTTGTAAAGGCTAAATCTTACAGTGAAAAGGCGCGGTAGCCCAATTCGGCCCAATCCTCGAGGCCGGCAGCGCGGTATTCCAGATCGGACCGATGGGCACCAATGTAGCGTTCGTGGACTTTGGCAGGTGCGTTGGGGTCGTACTGCTCGCCCAACAAGTGCGCACCGCGTCGGGCAGCGTCATCGAGCGCTTCGGCAGCTGCTGGCACGGTGGCGCCGGTGTTGCAAGCCGTTAGCGCACCCAGCCAACGAGACTCGGCGCGATAAGCGGCAGCGTTGGCGCGCATGTCCAGCAGTTGTGTCGCCTGCTCGGCGACTGGTTGGCCGGATTCGTCGAGCATCAGCGTATGGCCCAGGGCCACGCCGGTGTCATCATCTGTCAGCAAGAAGTTCTCGTAAAACATGAAAATGCATTATACCATAAACAACGCATTTGTAAATACCCTACGACTTTGCAACGGGGTTAGTGCCCGCAATTAGCGGACGCGCGTCATCAAACGCAGATTGGACAAATA
>CAZTXZ010000144.1:0-1964 GCA_964617895.1 uncultured Candidatus Saccharibacteria bacterium | reverse complement strand
GATTCTAGTCGGGCTTGGAAGTTCAGGGTTGGGTTGGCGGCGGTGGCAGTGGCATCGAAAGGAGTTCGTAAGAAGGTGAAGCTCAGGCTGAACACAAAAGCAGCAAACACCCCCAGAACTACGGTTCTGAGGGCGCTGGCAAACAGTTCTCTATTTTGAGGTGTTTGTGTGCGCATTCGCTTCTTTATTTTTTGGGTTTTTGTATTGTTTGTGGAATGTACTACCTGCCCTGACGGACAGATCGGTCATGTATTTTCATGAGGATAGACTATCCTCATTTCACTATTTTGGACGAACACCCAGTCTGAGGCAAGGTTGATTAAACGCTTTTTGTAGTCAGGCGATGGGCGTAAATTTATGACGTGTTGTATGAATTACTGATGTTATTCGTGCAACGTTATTGACACAACCAGGTTTAAATCCACAAATCTATAAGTTTGGAGATAAATATTTAGACATGATACATGTTGTGTTTAATACAATAATTAAAATAACTGATGCTATTTATCCACAGCTAAGCGAACAAATAAATGTACCTACCGGTCCTGGGGCAACTCCGTAGCAAGTATTACTGCTGGGCAATGTAGTTGAATTTGGCGGGCTGGCTGAGCGGCGAGACTATGTATATGGTGAACCCGTCGTTATCGCTCTTTACGCTAAACAGTATTGGCAGATCCACTGGGCTGACTACTACGAATGGCTTAGTCTCGTACGTCGCATCGAAGGTGTGGCGAACTTCTCGCTCACCGGCTGGTATCACCACTTCTCCGCGTGTATCAGGATTACCTATCATATGGCCCATGAGCTGTAGGGTTTGTAGCTTAGCGGTGCCAACCACCTCTAGGTTAGTTATCTTCGCAGTACCTGATACGTTCAAGTCTGTCACGGTGCTGACATTCTGTAAGACATCAGTCGGCGACGTGTAGTAGGTCGGATTCACGAATATGACTATCTCACCTACTCCGTCGCCGTCGTAGTTCTCCATGGCCATACCAACGATCCGTGTGGTTCCGGTGGCTTTCATACCTATACCTGCCTGGGTACTCGATATGGTTATCGGATCACCGGCAACGATTGGACCATTCTCGGTGGAGACCTTTACGGGCACCCGTCCAGCAAGCGCAACCGGTACGGCCCTGCCGCCGTTGATGGTCGTATCCTTTTGTGACAGATGTAGTGCTGGCGTGGTTGAGTAGACGCCGACTATCGAGTCAGCTTGGCCAGCCATGGCACGTCGGACGAAGGCTGTTTCATTCGGGTCTATGCTAACGATATCTCCTGCAGCCAGTTTGCTATCTCGTGTCGCATAGTCCTCGGCTACATCGTAGGCACCAGATGTGGTCTGGATGCTGTTGGAGAAGATGAAGCTTCCCGTAGCGCCGCCCTGGATATTGGTGGTTGCGTTTGTCTCGGCGGCGAAGTAAATCGAGCCTTGGTTAGGATATCCGCCTTGTTCAGTCGAACCGGCGTTATCGCTGGAGGCGTTGAAGTACAGGGTGTTGGATTGTCCTTCGATCCTGGTGTAGTAGTAGACGTTGGCGCTGTTCGATTCGCTTGTACCCACGCTTAGCTTGTCGCTGAACGGTATCATCGTAGTTATAGCGTCGATGTTGTTCGTACCGCCACTGACAACCTGTCCGGCGCTCAAGCTGGCAAGCGTGAATGCCGCGCTATCGTACATGTAGATTCCTGCGTCGCCCGTGTTCGCGCTCTCCTGGGTGCCAGCAAACAGCTTGCCGCCATACACCGTCAAGGACTTAACGAAGTCTACACTTTGAGATCCAAACGTTCCTGCAGTATTTATCGGTATCGCGTCCGAGAGTAGCTTGTACGTCTCCTCCGCGCGCCACACCTGCGCCGTATTGGTCGTGGCCGTGACGGTCGAGAACATCAGTGCACCGTTGAAGACCGTCAGGTTACTGACTTCGTCCATGCCCGCCGTACCACCGATGGTGCCGGCCGTA
>CAZTXZ010000143.1:0-1982 GCA_964617895.1 uncultured Candidatus Saccharibacteria bacterium | reverse complement strand
AGCGGCACGGAGAACGTTGCCGCCGCAGTCGGATTTGCCGAGGCCTTGGACCGCGCCGGACAAATGCGACACGACGAGGTAGAGCGCCTGCAAGTGTTGCAAAGGCGACTGATTGATGGAGTCTTGCAAGTAGCGCCAGAGGCCAAACTGAACGGCACGCAGAGCAAGCGATTGCCGAACAATGTCCACGTGACATTTCCCGGTATCGATAACGAACGGCTGCTTATACAGCTGGATGAGGTGGGAATAATGGCGGCCGCTGGTTCGGCCTGCAGCGCCAGCGACGACGAGCCGTCGCATGTATTGGGGGCTCTGGGCTTAAGTGATGAACTGGTGCGTAGCTCTGTCCGGATGACGCTTGGTCGGTTAACGACCGAACAGGACATCGACTACGTAATAAGCACGCTAGCCAAACTGCTCGCCTAGGGCGATATAGCATCGAACATTCGTGTATACTCGTAATCAAGATGCTCACGCTTATCCGTCATAGCCTCCGCATTATCGCTCTTGCCGTGCTGGTAGGCTTGTCGATGGTCAGCATGGTCTGGGCCGCCGACTCAGCCACGCGGGCACCGGTGACTCAAAGTTATGGCACGGATGATACCTTGCAAAAGGGCATGCTGGTCCGCCTCGACTCGAAGGACAGTACTAAGGTCAGCATCCTCAAGCAGGATGAAAGTGACAGGATGCTAGGACTAGTCGTGGCCGCCAACGACGCGGCCCTGTCGCTTACTAGCGACCTGGATAAGCGGCAGGTATACGTGGCAAGTTTCGGTAAATACAACGCCCTCGTCAGCACCCAGAATGGCCCCATCAAGATTGGTGATTTGATCAGCATATCGACGCTCAATGGCATCGGCATGAAAGCCGACGGCGAGGAAAAGATGGTCCTCGGCAAGGCATTGACCGCCTTTGACGGCTCGGACGCCGAAGGCACTGCCAGCCTGACCAATTCCGAGGGCGACAAGACTACGGTCTCGCTCGGGCGGATCAACGTCCAGGTGTCAGTCCAGAGTAACCCGCTGCAATCCGCCGGGCTGCCGAGCGCCTTGACCCAATTTTTGAGTGATATAGGCTACTCGGTCACCAAGAAAAACGTCAGTGTCGCGCGTCTTTATCTGGCGACGCTGATCCTGCTGGTTGCCTCCATCGTATCCGGTGTCATGCTTTTCAGCTCCGTCCGCAGTACTCTGGTTTCCATCGGTCGTAACCCTCTGGCCAAGCAGGCTATCGTCCGTAGCATGTTCCAGGTGGTCATAACCAGTTTGATTATTTTCATTATTGGCGTCTTTGGAGTATATTTACTACTAAAGCTTTAGCTTTTTGAACCTTCCGGTACGCGCAGATTTCAGGTGTATCAAGGCCGTAGGCTGCCAATACCCTGTTTTTTGAATTGTTCACCGAGGGTATTCGTATAGTAAAGCGATTGAAAATATGGTGGGAATACAAATATGACAATCTGGTGGCTCGTTCTCATCCTGGCGTTCATCGGCGCGACTGGGATTGGTTTTATATGGATCGCGGTGTCGCTCGGCCGCGTGCAGGGTGGCGGTAAGCGCAACCTCGGTCAGTCCATAGAAGAGGCCGCCGAAGATGACGTGGAACATATCTTCAACGACGAATTCCGTGAAGAGCTACGCAACCGCGGACGCCTGCACTTCGAGAAGATCATCGGCGAGAATGCCATGTTCCTGCAACAGGACCTACGGCTAACGACTAGCCAGCTCAATGAGTACATGAAGGCGGAAATCACCCAGAAGCTGAAGGAAGAATTCGCCAAGTACGAGGAATCCATCATGGATGCCAAGCAGTTGGCCATCGAAGCCATCGAGAAGACCAACACCGCCATCGACGAGCAGCGCAAAGCGCTCGGTGAAGAACTGCAGCGCGAAGTCTCGGAGCAAAAAATCCACCTCATCAAGCACTTCGAAGACAACATGGCCGACGTCGTCAACCACTATGTCTTGGCCGCCATAGGCAAT
>CAZTXZ010000142.1:0-2023 GCA_964617895.1 uncultured Candidatus Saccharibacteria bacterium | reverse complement strand
GAAATCTTGTGGGGCTCATCGGTGGTGTTGTCGTCGAAATACAGCTCGACATCTTTCGAGATGATGGGGTGCAAGCGGGAGTCGCCGTTGGTGTCTAGCTTGCGACCTAGGGCTACCTCTTTCCCCGCGGGTATTGCCGCATACTTTTCAATCTCCGATGCCTCAGGATCATCAGATAGGCTGTCGTAGTCAACGGTGAACTTGCCCTCGCCCAGCGCCGTCAGCACCAGGGCGCGCTTAACGTTGGCTTCATAGGTATAGGTATACTTTCCATTCACGTAGCCGTTGTTTGATTGTTCGATGTCTCCGTCTATGCCGAGTAAGACATTAACCTTGGCGCCTTCCGGAATCTTCCGGGTGTCGATGCCACCATTCTTGAATCCGTCCAACAGCTTCAGGTAGAGCAAATCCCTCTCAAGCTCGGCATTGGTCAGCTTCGTTTTTTCGGCCAGCAGACGTGCCAGCTCTCGGTCGTGGGTAGTGGAGATTAGTTCCTCTACGCTCGCCTTTTCCCATCTATCCCTGAGCTTATCCTTGATCTCCTCAAGGGCATCCCTACCCTCATATGAATCCATGAAATCACGCTTGGCATCTTTGACTATCTGCGGCTTCTGTCGCTTCATTTCGTTGACAGCGTCGGTCTTGACCTCCCTGATGCCTTCGCGTCTGAATTCATCGGTATGCGATTCGGTTACCCTTTGGCGTATTTTGGCGGCTTCGCCGGACTTCTCGAGCTTGGCTGTTTCCTCTTTCACCATCTTGGCGTGGACTCCCGGTTCTGCCAGGCGTGTTGCTTCTTCGGCGGCTATAACGGCCTTCAGCTCTTCAGCAACCTTGGAGCGCACTTCTTTCTCGGCCGCGTCACGGGTGTCGTCGTAAGTGCCGTCGTGCGTGAAGACCTCATCCAGCTCTTCCCGGGTTTTTTTGATGTCGGCAGGAGTAATATTACCGCGCGTTTCCTTTTCGACCTCATCAAGCATTTCGTCGGCGAGCGAAGCGACGATTTGATCTTCTAAGCGCTTGGCGACTACCTGTTCGGCGGTCTCCGTAGCGCTTACTATTATTTCTCCACTTTCCCGTTGCTTGCGGATGACCCGTGCAGCGTAAGCAGCGACGTCTCCGGCCTGTCGGAGTATCTCGTTGTCTTCTTCCAATATCCGCCTGGTATCCGCATACGAATCCAGGGTCTCGACATTGCGGCGGTTGGCCTCCTCTTCTTTAGCGAGCTTCGTTGCAAGTTCGCCATTTGCTTCTTGGAGGCCGCTAATCTCAACCACATAACCAGTTACCTGAGCCTGTAGTTGGGCGATTTTCTCTTCTTGTTCTCTACCACGTCCAAATGCCATAGTCATACTATTATACACTATTAACACGGATAAATCAATACTAATGCAGCATGTGCTACACTATCACCAATGTACAAGCGCGTACTCCTCAAGCTCTCGGGCGAACAATTGGCTGGCAAGTACGAATTCGGGGTCGATCCTGACACCGCATCGTTTTTGGCGGCCGAAGTCAAAAAGGTTGTCGATGCCGGGTGCCAAGTAGCCATGATAGTCGGTGGTGGTAATATGGTGCGCGGTGCCAAACTAGCCGGACATGGTATCCGCCGCGTTACGGCCGACCAGATGGGCATGCTGAGCGGCCTGATAAATTCCATGGCTATGACCGACATTTTCGAGTCCAACGGTTTGCCGACCAGGTGTCTGAGTAATATCTTCGCCGAACAGGTTTCGGAGTCGTACTCCTACCGCCTGGCCGAAAAGCACCTACAAAACGGACGCGTCGTCATAATCGCCGGCGGCACCGGACCAACTCGACTTGACATAAGCTTCGATCGCGATGCCGGTCGAGAACGAGAAGTTGTTGTTGACGCCTGCGCCGACATTCACTTGCGCGCCGGCGGTGTTGTTGAATGAAGCGGCCCCGATGCCCACGAGTCCGGCGACACGCGTGGCGGCACCTTGGAAGATGCCATCATTGGCCGAGACCAAATCGATGGCGGTGGCGGTACCGGTCGCGG
>CAZTXZ010000141.1:0-2071 GCA_964617895.1 uncultured Candidatus Saccharibacteria bacterium | reverse complement strand
TCACAGGCCGCCCAAGAACTAGGGAATGAAGCCGAGTTGTTTTGACGCCGACTGCTAGCTACCATTTCGCTAATGGTTTGCTATACTTATGGCCAAGATGTTCGGCCGCAAAGACAAGCAACCAGTGCCCAAAGGAATCGTCACTAGCGATGCTGTGCTGAAAGAAAAGAAAGAGGACGCGGCAGAACACAAGGATGAGCCCAAGCCGACGCCGCCAGCCGAGACCGAAAGGCGGCACGATGACCACCCTAAACCTGCCGCCCACCCAGCCGAAGACGCTTCGGGCAACCTGATCGGCATCATCGAAAAAAACAGTTCGCACAAGGGCCGACTGGTCAAAAGGCCTGTTTTATTATTCGTCGCATTATTAATAGTGGTCGCGCTAGGAAGCGGCGCTTATATCTGGACAACACGAGATAAAACACCGCCCCCTAAATTGACTGAAGCGCAGGCGGCGGCACTACGGATCCAAAAGGAATACCAGTCAAACTCGACGGATCTGCAAAATCAGCTAAAGCATGCCAAAACGGCACAAGAAAAGAGCTCGATCTATGCCGCCATAGCCGAAAATGAGCGCACGGTCGGAAAATATGATGCCGCGTTCACCGCCGCAAAGCAAGGTGTCGAGGCGCAACCAACCAGCGATAGCTACGCGGCGCTGGCGCTCGCCGCTTTACAAGTCGGTAACAAGCAGGCCGCGGCCGACGCCTACCAGAAGGCATCAGAACTGGCGACCGGCACTAAGGACAGGGGGCAGAGCGGCTATGATTATTACCAGACGCTAAAGGCGGATGTACTAAGATCATGACGATGAGCACACGAAAGTTTCTGGCGATTGGATTGTTCCTAGGCGCTGCGAGCTTCTTGAGTCTAGTGATATCACAGCCCAAGGCGTCGGCATTTTCTCCGGTATCCGGCACCGGATATTTTAGCGGAAACTCCGTCTCGGCGGATGCTGACGACGTGGGTTCCGACGTCATCGGGCCGCGCCCGGCCATACCTTCGACTGTCTACGACGGCACCAACGACAAGGCAAATTTCATAAGCTGGCTCGGTGGAAAGTTAGCGCCATTTTCCGGCTGTAACCCCTCGTCATTGACCCGTAACCAAGTCGGCGCTGCTTTCATCGTCAACTCCATGCTTGGTCGTTCGTCGGCAACGCGCACCAAATGTGTGACGCAGGCGATGTGGGACGATCTAAAGATTCGTATCAACGATTCTAATATCGGCATAGGTGTCAGGAACTACACTGCCGCCGAGCTGAACGCACTCGATGGTGGCCGAACGACGTTTTATTCGACTGATTACAACGGCGATAACTTCGCCGCGAACTGGCTGTACGTGAACAGCCGGGACGTCGTCTATTTTTATCAAAGATCATCCGGTACCAGGTTGTATTACCTGGAGGTGCCTTGTGCCAACCCGCTACTGAATATTTCACCCGGGCTGCCGGTAGTCAACCGGGACGCGCCCAATATATCGGTGGCAGTCAGCTGCCCTAACCGGGTCATAACAGGTAATGCGACGGATAACGACTTTGGGCCGCTACCGGTCAGTCTGGCCTACAGCACGTCCGGGTCCGGTGGGCCATGGACCGGTCTTGGTCTTCATACTGCCGACCCCAGCTATTCGTATACGATTCCGGCGGCCAGCTCGCTCGGCCAAAATCAAGCCGCGACCATAAGAGCTTCGATAACCGACCGTGAAAGTGACGGGTCGCTCGGTTCGCGGGGTACGGCGATTGCCTATGCAACATTTGGGCCATGCATCGCCACGCTTGATAGCGGTGTATCGATCACGCCTTCGCCGGCCGAGGAAACGGAACCGTTGACCGGACGGTTTTGGGTCACTAACACCAACGGTACCGGTTCTGCCACGGGAACGGTGGATTACACCCGGTATGTCTGGCAAGACACCAACCGTAACAGCAGCTGGGATGCCGGTGAGACGCAATACCTCAACAATACCGGTACCGTGAGCGTACCAATTGGGGCTACGGTTAACTTATCGAACTGGACAGGCACGGCCGTCGGCAAACGCATCTGCGTCGGCATGCAGATCTCGTCGGCAG
>CAZTXZ010000140.1:0-2099 GCA_964617895.1 uncultured Candidatus Saccharibacteria bacterium | reverse complement strand
CGACCCTTCGCTCATCATTGAGGCCGCACGCACTGAACCGGCTTAGCGCTTCCGTAAGTTCAAGCCTGCTTTGCTGTACCTCCGACATTACTGCTAGTTATAACATAGCGGTTATGCTTATACAATAAATGGACCGGTGTTGCTGTTAGAGTGTCTGGCGGCCTTCGAGGGCACGGCTGAGAGTGATTTGATCGGCGTACTCCAGGTCCACACCAATAGGCAGGCCACGTGCCAGGCGGGTGACTTTGACTTGACGCCCGCCGATCTGCTGCTGGATGTATAAGGCCGTAGATTCGCCCTCGACGCTGGCATTCGTGGCCAGTATGATCTCAGTCACCTCATCTTCGTCGATACGCTGCAATAGCTCAGTGATATGTAGTTGCTCGGGCCCGACCCCGTCTATCGGGGAGACGAGACCGCCGAGCACATGATATGTGCCGTCGAAGCTGGCAGTTTTTTCGAGTGCCACGATATCGAGTGGCTCGGCGACGACGGCCACCAGCTGCTTATCGCGCTTGGGGTCAGTGTATAACGGTGAGATGTCCTGGTCGGATGCGATGAGGGCGAAAGTTTTGGGACAGAGTTTTATGCCGGCATGCAGCCCATCTAGCGCCTCCGCCAGTTGGTGGGATTTGCCGGGATCGCGCTTGAGCAAAAAATATGCGTAACGTTCGGCCGTACGCGAACCAACACCCGGCAAGGCACCGAGCGCTTCGATAAGATTCTCAAGCGCAGGCGGAAGCAGCTGCATTGGCGCTACAGGCCGAGGTCGCCCAGGGCTCCCATCATTGGCTGCATCTTTTCGGCGGCGATACGCTGGCTTTGGGCGATGGCGTCCTTGACGGCGTCTTCGACCCAGCGCTCCAGCTGTCCAATGTCATCAAGATCGACGTACTCCGGATCGATGTGGATCTTCTTGATCTTTTGTTCGCCGGTAATCTCGACGCGTACGGCGCCGTCGCCTTGCTCGACGACGATGATCTGTTTCTGCAATTCCTTCTGGATCTTCTTGACCTTCATGAGCATTTTGGCTTGATCGAACTTTGACATGATACTCTCCCCTTTTCATCAGAATTTAGGTGCGAAACGACGGGTCTCCACACATCTTGTGTCCATATTGTAACAAATTTATATCTTAGAGTGAGGAATTTCTCGACTCGAAAAAGCCTGGCTGGTCTCTGGGTGGTGCGGCCAAGCCACGAAGTATTGACGCAGACCATACAGGCACGAGAAGCCGACAGCGATGATGACGACGAACATGCCGAACTTACGGGCGACGGGGTTGCGTGGAAACACCGACATCCACAAATACAGGATGTAAGCGATGCCGGCGGCCACGATTAGATACAACAGGACGACCACGACGCTGAATGGCGCGGCACCTAGGCCATACAGGATCAGGCCAAGCACGATGAAACTGGTGATAAGACGCGTGCGACTGGCTTGCCAATGCTGCGCGTAAAAGTATATGCCGGTCAAAAACGCACCACTGAGCACGGCATCCAGCACAGGTAAATGATTGAGCCAGATGTCATTTGGTGCCCGGCCGTAGACCGAAATGAAAGCCAGACCCTCACCGATGTGTCTTAGGACATCCAGCGGCTGTGGCAGGCCATGCGGCAAGCCGGTCAGGTCCAGCAGCCGCACCGGCGCAAAATCGTTCGCCAGGCTATAGCCCAATGGGGTCAAGATCGCTAAGAATGCCAAGGCAAGCAAAACTTTCGTCGGGATACGAAAAGTCCCCCAGCTTTCCTTGATATCGCGCCACTGCCAAGCGGCATTGAGTAGGACGAACCATATTATCCCGGGTATGTACAATAGCAAGGCGCTGAGGGCGACCCAGACCAAAAAGGCTAGCTTGGAGCCGCTGTGGTTTCGCAGGATTATGTGGCTGACTAGCAAAACCGGTATGGCCCACAGGTACAGCACATCGGGCGTGGCTAGGCGACCGACATGCAAAAACCAAGCCGAGCAGACAAAAACGATGAAGCCGAAGGCCGCGGTGCGGGGACCATACCAGCGCGTTAGGATGTAGACCAGCGATGCAAGCGTCATGGTGGCGAACGCGATGCTTGGCAGACGCATGATTGATGGTGTCA
>CAZTXZ010000139.1:0-2122 GCA_964617895.1 uncultured Candidatus Saccharibacteria bacterium | reverse complement strand
GGCTGGATTATGACGCCGACATGAAGCGCATCTTTCGGGCGCTGAAGCCGACCTTCATCGTAGCGCCCCGAGAGCTCAGCCAGGCACGACTGACTCAGCTACTCAAGACCTACCTGCCTAAAGGTAATGTGCTGATCGGCATCGCACGGGAACATTACGTTTTGGGCTTCGAAGATCAGCCGCAATTCAAGACTCTCACCGAAACGGATGTTGAATACCTTGTCCGCAAAGTTGCCACATCCGGCAGCCCACATCGGTTGTACACCCTCGCCTATTCCCAGCGCGAGGAAATCGAAGTGCTACGTGCGGTCAAGCCCAAGCATGCGGTGGTAGTTCGTGGCTCATACCAATACGTCTTTCATCGCCGCCCGCTGTACTATGTGCTGAACGAAAAACACATTCCATTCGATCTCGTGACACCCTTCAAAGATGAGACGGAGGCTAAGTCGTATCTAGCGCACGTAACTTCCGACATGACCAAACTCAAGCTGATACCAGGTAACGAAGCGGCCATGCTGGAGCTAGCACACAAGGCAGCAGCCAATTCATTCGATTACAGCCTGCAGGTCGGCTGCGTAGTGGCCACCAAGAAAATCTCGCGCTATCACCCGCTGGTTGCTACCGATAATCCCGTGGTGCCATACCAGACTCACGCCCTGTATGCCGGCAACTCCCGCGAGGAACATTTGTCGGAAGCCCACGACAGCAACTACTACGATACGATCCACGCCGAGATGAAGGCTTTGATAAGGTTGTCGGAAATGGGCGAATCGATGCGCGGTAAGACTCTGTTTTTGACCATACTACCCTGCCCGAATTGCGCCCGCACATTATCACAGGCAGGTCTCAAGGAAATCGTTTATGAATTGGACCATTCGGATGGCTACGCGGTACAATTATTAGAACGGTGCGGGGTTAAGCTGAGAAAGGTGGCACGATGAAACATCCGGAATACAGCTATCTGCAGCTGATGGCAGACATCATGAAAGATGGCAAGACGAAGAAGACGCGAGGTATCCACGAGATCAAGTCGGTCTTTGGCGCACAGGTCCGGTTCGATATGCGCCAAGGCTTTCCGCTGCTGACCACCAAGAAGATGCCTTTCAAATTATTACTGCACGAACTACTGTGGTTCATTTCCGGCAGTTCTGAGGTCGGTTATTTGCACGAACACAACATCCACTACTGGGATGGGTTTTTGCACGAGGGCAAGACTGATTTGGGCCGCGTTTACGGCGTGCAGTGGCGACATTGGCAACGACCTGACGGCAGCGAGTTCGACCAGCTGCAGTGGGCCATCGACGAACTCAAGAACAATCCTGATTCTAAAGCGATACTGGTCAGTGCCTGGAACGCCGGCGAGCTCAAGGAAATGCGTTTGCCGCCCTGCCACACGATGTTCCAGTTCGATCTAACCAAAGGCAAACTACGACTGAACCTGTACCAGCGGTCGTGGGATGTCTTCTTGGGCGCGCCATTCAATATTGCCCAGTACGCCATGCTACTACACATGGTCGCCCACCTGATCGGTGCCGAGCCGCGCGAGCTGATCATCTCGGCCGGTAACGCCCACTTATATAAGAATCATATCGAACCCGCCAAAGAACAGTTGCATCGCAAGCCATATCCATTTCCCACGCTCAAAATCGTTGGCGATGTGGCAAGTATCGATGATTTTACTGAAGAAAACTTCGTACTCGAAAATTACCAGTCGCACGAGCGAATCAAGACCGATCTAGTTATTGTCTAGCAGCCGCGCGTAAAGATCATAGTGCGCCTGGCACATCTTGTCGGCCGTGTAGTTTTGCTCGTAGACCTGCCGGCAATCGGTACGAGAAGCGTCCAGTTCACTGAGTGCCGTCGCGAGATTGTCGGCCGTGGCTGACCCGTCAAGCGATCCGTCGTCCAAGAATCGCTTTTTGGCTACTTTGCCAGTCCGGTCGGTGATTATCTCTGGGATGGCGCCCGAATCCAGCCCAACTACCGGCGTACCGCAGGCCAGAGCCTCGATGTTAACCAGACCGAATGGCTCATCGAACAGGGACGGCACGATGACGGCGCGGGCATGACCCAAAAACTCACGTTCTTTAGCCGAACCATCAATCACGCCATCGTAGGTGAT
>CAZTXZ010000138.1:0-2124 GCA_964617895.1 uncultured Candidatus Saccharibacteria bacterium | reverse complement strand
AGCTGACGCCAGTTCGTCGAAGAGTGAATATGAAGAGCACTATGCGCTTCCAGAACTCCACCTGACTCATACGCATGTAAGGATCTGTTAACTCTGATCCGGCGATGGAGTGCGTAATCGGTCGATATTATCGAAAGCCGCTTGTTGTTCGTCGGTCAAGTGGTTCATGTCATCGGGCCATTCAACCCTTGAGTAAGGTATAAGTCTTTTCACCCCACCATCCGGGTATTTTTCCGACAGCTCCGCCTGGACGTCTTCGCAAGGGTCAACGAAGAAGATTTCCAGTGGCTCGATACCACGCTCCAAATGATCCTCCAAATCCAGCACCGCTGCCTCCGGCGTACTGGCACGAACCAGCCATAATTGGTTGAAATACATTATCGCCCAGTATTTCGGAGCTCGTAGCTTATCCTGCTCCGGGTCAGGATCGGCATGCCAATCGCGCATTAGACTGCGGTAATCGCGTTTCTCGGCCGGAGTCATGGATCGCAGATAGTCTAGGTGCTCTTCCATTTTCTTGTCGGCAATCGGTCGCAAGTCATGTACGGCGTTGAAGAGATTGGCGTAGTCGCGAATGGTGGCAGGCAGGTCGGAGTTTTCCTCGCTCGCCCGCCTCGCATCATCAAAAAGAGCATTACGAGCAAACTCGCCCTGAGGACTCTCTTCCAATATCGCCAAGGAGCCCACGGTAGACGCTACGGTAGCAAAGTCGGGAGTCAAGATTATTCTTTCGTGATGAACGTTGCTTTCGTCCCACGACGCAGTGGTCCGCATAATACCCCAATTCGGCATAATATCCCGAAGGGCAAAATCCGACAGCTGCCGCAGCCTACCGTAGGGCACGTCTAACGGGTATTCTGGAAAACTTACCGGCGCAGCCGTCATGACGCTAAGACCGTCAGACGACTCCCAGGTCATGGGTTCGTCAATAGCGGATATCGCCTGCCTCAGCTCGTCTATTAGCTCGCGGTTCCAGGCCACGGATACATATAAATCTGGTGGTCGGTCCTCGAACCCAGCAGTCTCACTCATGGAGCCGACTGTACCACGGTAACCACTGGCGGCCAATGAATATAGCCACAGCCGGGCTTGAACATAGGGGTAGGTTAGGGATAAAATTCGTGTATGGCACAGTATTGGACCCCTGACGATGGCCATTTTCACGACGAACGCAACTTGTTCGACATGGCACTACTGGCCCAAGAGGGTATAGAGGGATTAGAATCACCCGGGGATCGCCACGAGGCGGCAGCCTTCTTCTTGCGCGATATCATGCATCCGCTGTATCTCGCATTGGGTGAAGGCGAGCGTGACCTGAGGATGGCCACTAATGCTGCGTATTTCTACATCAGCGAAAAAAGCACCGGCATAACGCGCAATATTGGCATGTACGGTTTACTTGACGGTTTCGTCTACATCGAGGGGCCGAGAATTCCATTAGGGTTTTACGTGAAGGTCGATGCCTTCGAAACATTCAGGCCACCGGACTATGGCGCCGTGGAATTCGATCCGCAACCTTTCCGGGTACCGATCCGCGATATCTCCTTTGTCGAGACCAAAGCAGCCTGACTTGCCCCAATTTCCGTAAAATTGACTACTGACAAAACAGGGTTCATGAGTTACGCTGCCGACAGAACAACCAAGCGACTGGAGGTATGACATGACGCGACCACGACTTCACAAACTCTTACTGGGACTGGCGGCGTTGACCATACCGTTACTGTTGTGGGCCGGCGTGGCCACCGCGAACAGCTTCCGCACCGGCGATAACGTGACGGTGCCCTCAGGCGTTACGGTGGACAAGACGATATTCGCAAGCGGACGTAATATAACCATCGCCGGCACGGTCAACGGCGATGTATTTTGTGCCGGCATGACCGTAAATATCTCCGGCACCGTCAATGGTGATGTGATGTGCGCTGGCCAAACCGTAACCGTGACCGGGACCGTGAAAGGTGACGTCAGATTAGCCGGCCAAACCGTAAACCTGAGTGGCCCGATCAGTGGCAACGTGACGGCCGGCGGTCAGACTTTGACCACCGATAGCAAAGCCGTCATCGGCCGTGATGCCCAACTTGGCGGGACTGATGTAGTGATAAACGGCAACATCGGCCGCGACCTAGC
>CAZTXZ010000137.1:0-2132 GCA_964617895.1 uncultured Candidatus Saccharibacteria bacterium | reverse complement strand
CGGCACCGACAGCAACTGGATGGTCAGCGGCAACATCAGTGTCCAGAACACAGATCCGAAATTGACGGCCAACGGCGTCGTGGTGACAGATACCCTGTCCGGATACGGTGCGGTAACCGTAAACTGTCCAGCCACTTCGATTGCCCCGGGGGCAACCATGGTCTGTACCTACGGCCCGGTCTCAGTGCCTGATGCGTCAGCACGAACCAATCATGCCGACGCTACGACCACGACCACGGCAATTGCCGGCGGCAGTGGTGAGGCAGCCGTGACATTCGGCGCGCCAACGACCGTAGAAGATAATTGTGTCGATGTATCCGATAGCCTAAAGGGGGTGTTGGGCAACACCTGCACCAGCCATACTTACCAGTACTCGACCAACATCATCGCCGACCAACTGAATTGTGGTAACAACACTATAAATAACACCGCGTCGTTAGTTTCCGACGATGGCATCACCGAGACATCTAGTGCCACCGTGAACGTGAACGTGGCCTGCGTAATCGGGTGCACCCTGACTCAGGGCTACTGGAAGACCCACTCAGAATTCGGCCCTGCGCCCTACGACAACACCTGGGCTCAATTGAGTAGCGGTGCAAGCACTAGTTTCTACCTTAGCGGTAAGACCTGGTACCAGGTATTCTGGACAGCTCCTGCGGGCAACGCCTACTACCAGCTGGCCGATCAATACATGGCAGCCAAGCTTAACGTGCTGAATGGCGCCAGTGTGCCAGCCAGCGTACAGACGGCCCTGAATCAGGCCGAAACCCTGTTTGAGACATACACTCCGGCACAGATTGCCGCGCTGAAGGGTAGCAGCACATTGCGCCAGCAATTCGTCAGTCTAGCCGGCACCCTCGCTGCTTACAACGAAGGCCTGACGGGCCCGGGACACTGCTCGGAATAGACGCCCCTAGCACGATTGTGCTAATTTCGGTCGTATCGTTTACAATACCCCTGTGAGCAAATCCATATCGGTGGCCATCCAGGGAGAACGCGGTTCGTTTCATCATGAAGCTGCATTGCTGCTGATGGGCAAAGAACGCGGATCTGTTGAGCTAGTTTGCTGCGAGACATTCACCGAATTGTTCCGGGCACTGACGGATGGCAAAGTCGACAAGGCAGTATGCGCCATCGAAAACAACCTGCACGGCTCAATCAATGAGGTGTACCGCTTACTAGGGCGACACGACGTGTTCATCGCCAGGGATGTGCGCATGCAGATTCACCAGAATCTTATCGCCTGCCAAGACGTCTCTCTCGAAGAATTGCAGGCTGCCGATGACGTGACCGTATCCTCTCAAGCGCCTGCGCTAGCCCAGGTTGAGCTGTGGCTGGATAAGCACATACCGAACGCTACGCGCGTTGAAACGCACGACACGGCGGCCAGCGTTGCCAAGGTAGTGCAGCAAGCCGACCCGCATAATCTTGCCATTGCCGGCAAAGCCGCGGCAGCCGAATATGGCGGGGTTGTCGTTTACGAGAACATCGAGGATGATCCGCAAAATTACACACGATTCGTTTTGCTAGAGCGTACGCCAAAATCCCGGTATCCCGCCGACCGCGCTTCCATCATCCTGACTACCGACCACACGCCTGGCTCATTGCTGCGTGCCCTACGGGTCTTCGAAAAGCACGCCAGCAATCTGACCAAGCTGGACAGCCACCCGATTGCCGGTGACCAGCAGCACTATTCTTTCTATATCGATTTTGAGATAGACGATATCGAGCACGCCCAGCGCATTTCCGAGGAACTGACCGCGCAAGGTTTCCGCGTGAAGCAGTTGGGGATGTATCAGCACTTGCGCTAGCGGTGGCTCCTCCCAGACATCGCGCGCACTACGTGCGCCAAAGGTAGGGTGGCTCCTCCCAGAATCCGTCGTCGCTGCGCTCCTTTGGGATAATGCTGTGTGGGTGGCTCCTCCCAGACATCGCGCGCACTACGTGCGCACTCCTCCCTGCGGTACTCGCTAAAAAGATGCGAGCATCCTTTTAGCTCCGTGCCTCGTACGCCGAACTGCAAGCAGTTCGGGGCTGGGAGAGGTATCAAAATAAAATCCCCACGCAATGTGGGGATTTTATTTTGGTGGCTCCTCCCAGACTCGAACTGGGGACACAAGGCTCTTCAGGCC
>CAZTXZ010000136.1:0-2145 GCA_964617895.1 uncultured Candidatus Saccharibacteria bacterium | reverse complement strand
GTGCACCGTTGTAGACCGTCAGGTTACTGACTTCGTCCATTCCGGCAACGCCACCGATGGTACCAGCTGTTCCTAGTATCGACCATGCATTGGCCGTGTCATCACCTTTGTATAGGTAAGCCTGGGCAGCATTGGATTCGGCAGTACCCAGATATAACCTATCGTTGAAGACTGCCAAGCTAGAAACCGTATCTACCAAGGTTGTCGCATCAAACGTACCAGCTGCAGAGTTCATCGCGGTAAACACCGAGGTTCCGGGAGAGGCACCCTGATACATGTAAATCTCGGCGGCATCGGTCTTATTTGTACCGATGAATATCGCACCCTCATAGACGGTCATAGCCGTAATCTTATTGATTGCTGTGGTTGTGTTGAACCTACCCTGTGTAGTGTTGATAGCTGTAAATGTCGTACCACCGTCGTAGCGGTACAGCGTAGCCTTGCCCGCGTCCGCGCCTGCCCCACCACCAGATGTGGCAACATAGAGATAGCCGTTGTAAATCGTCATCGCCGTTATAGAGTCCGTGCTGGTGTGTGAGCCAAACGAACCTTGTGCCGAGTTGATGCGCGTGAAGGTCGTGCCACCATCGTAGCGACAGAGCTCAGCCTTGTCTGCCTCCTCGGTTCCTACGTACAGGCTACCGTTGTAGACGACGGAGCTTCTGACGGTATCAACTCCTGTGGCAGCCGAGCTACACGGTGCTCCAGCGCCACCTGAGGCCAGAGTCCAGTCACTAGTGGTCCCCCCGGAGTCGGTGCGCTTACCGATGATAACACTACCATCCATCGTGATTTTACTGTTGGTTGTATCGGCCGTAAACAGGCTGGTTCCGGCAGCATTCTGAATTTGGAGCGCCGTAGATGAGTTCGTCGAATTGCGGAACTTGGCCTGGCCAGTCTGGGACAGCGTGAACAGAGCGTTGGTGTTTGTATCTGTTAGCGACCCAGGCACGCTAGCCGCCTTAAAGGTGACCATCATGGCCGCGTAGTCTACCGAGGAGCCAGATGAGAAAGTAGCCTCCGTCGAGCCCGCGGTTGTCTTTACGGCATCTTCCGTGACAAAGCCGCTGTAACCGGCGCGGGAACCCGTGTATCCGGTACCTGGGCTAAATGCGGCTCCGGCCGAGGAGATATCGAAGACCATACCGTAAACCAGGTCGTTACTCTCGGTCGTGGTGGCCGAGGTCGTGGTGAAGCTGTCCGTACCACCGCCACTCGAGGCCAAATTACTTGCGCTCACATCAAGCGGACTGCTGGCGACTATACCTGAGTATTCGTGCACCGTCATGTACCTAAAGCCTGCCGTCGCACCATAGGTTACTGTAACCGTGTTGGACCCAGCGGCGATGTTAGGTGCATAACAGACGCCGATTGCTTGAGCTAGGCTGAAGTCGACCCTGATGATTGGTGCCGCGTAGGAGTTGCCCTGTGTATCCGAACAGGTAAACGTCTCCGTATTAGCGATGTCCCATGTCGTCGATACGACTATCAGGTTACCGGCAGTATTGTTGGAGTTGAACGTAACGCTCATAGTTGTCGAGCCGGTAGATACGACGTTCGCACCCGACGCCTTCGATTGTACATGTGCTGGCGTTGCGGGCGACGAGCCAGCGGCCGCACCGTATGAATTAATCACAAAGCTGTTGGACTGGCTGACATCGTTGCTCAGGTAGAAGCTGCTCGAACTACTGCTGTTCTTGAGCTCGAGCGTCGAGTCGCCGGCGCCAGATTGTATGAACGATGCCAATGGGCTCGCCACCAGCGCGTCGCTGACGCTCACCTGGAGTTTGCGCGATGCCGTAGTAGTGTCCACACTCACAACACTCGTTCCGCTAGCGTTCTTGACCTGGAAGGCCGTCGTGCTATCAGCCGGCGGCTTCACTATTACCGAACCTGACGTGCCAGTACCGGTCCCCACCCCGCCAGCCAATACCAGATCCCCGCCGTTAGCATTGCCTGTACCAGCAGCCGCACCACCTTGCAAGGTCAGTGTACCGCCAGCAAAGGCACTGCCACCAGACCCGGCAGTACCAGCACTTATGGTCAGGTCATTACCGGCAACGTTGGTGGTTCGGGTTTGGACCCCGATTGTTCGGGTGGCACCTTCGGCTAGGGTTAGGTTACCGGTGATGGTGGTGTCCTTCT
>CAZTXZ010000135.1:0-2236 GCA_964617895.1 uncultured Candidatus Saccharibacteria bacterium | reverse complement strand
GTCGCGCCGGTGCTCAACAAGGTGGGCGCTTTCACGGCCAACCCGCTGGTGCGCAATATAATTGGGCAGCCCAAATCCAGCTTCAACATCCGCCAAATCATGGACGAGCGTAAGATACTCATCGTCAACCTCAGCCGCGGCCTGGTTGGCGAAGACAACGCCAGCTTGCTCGGAGCGCTACTAGTCACCAAAATCCAGCTGGCAGCAATGAGCCGGGCCGACATCCCGGCCAATCAGCGCGAGCCGTTCTATCTGTACGTCGATGAATTCCAAAACTTCGCCACTGATAGTTTCGCGACGATATTGAGCGAGGCACGCAAATACGGCCTCAACCTGACCGTGGCCAACCAGTACATCGCGCAGATGCCGGTGGAGGTGAAAGATGCCGTTTTTGGCAACGTCGGCTCGATAGTAGCCTTCCGGATGAGTGCCGACGATGCGCGCAGCATGCTTAAATATTTCGAGCCGAAATTCCTAGAATATGACCTGGTGCACATGCACAACCGCCATTTCGTCATCAGTATGACCATCGAGGGCGAGAAAGTGCCTGGCTTCTCGGCTATATCGCTTAATTTGCCGCCGCAGCAGACTGATTATTCGGCGCACATCATCATGAACAGCCGCCGCAGCTATGGTGTTAGCCGGGAGTTTGTCGACCGCTACGTCAATGAGCGCTACCTAGGTAATCCGCAACCGTCGTCCACACATCACTCGGCGCCGCGGACGCATGCCCAACCAGCTGCTCCGCCGCCCGCCGCAGCGCCGGACAAGCCTACGGGCAAGGAGTCACCGGCCCATGATGCAGACCATACGGCGCTGGCCCACGTAGCTGCCGCGTCTGCCACCCCGTCAGCAGAAGATATCGAGCCAAGACCACCGAAGCGAAAACGAACCCGCAAACGCAAACCAAAGTCAGAAACCGTGCCAGCCGCCGCGCCGGAAGCGCCAGACGATGGCATGCGCGAGATAAGCGGTGACAGCGGCGTCATCCACCTAAAGTAGCCCCAAGTTGGTTTGTTGACAGCTCGCCCAAGTGCTTATGTAGTGTCTTAAAATATGCGGGAATTACTCTGTTTATGTGACAGCGACCGCGCTATACTGGGGGGAGGCGCGACGCCCGTCATGGGCACGCGAAACGAAATTAATGAATCCGTCGCCAGAAACTACGAAAACACGTTCATCCCGAATCCCGCTTGCCAGCGTGGCGACGTTGCTTATCGCCACCTCGATGGTCGGGCAATTGCTCGGATTCCTACGAACCAAGCTGGTCAACTCCAACTTTCCGGCCACCGGCCCAAATAGCACAGATGCTTATTTCGCGGCCTTCAACATACCAGATTTCTTCTTCTTCACTATCGCGGCTGGCGCCCTGGGCGTGGCCTTCATGCCTGTGCTATCCGATCACTTGCACCGTGGTGATCGTCGTGGTGCCAGTGAGTTGACCTCCAGTTTGCTCAACCTGCTGGCGGTCATCATGCTGGTCATCGGGGTGATAATATTTGTCTTCGCCCGGCCGCTTATCACGAAAATCGTGGCTCCTGACATGGAAGGCGAGACGCTTGATAATACCGTGGCAATCATGCGCTTTTTGGCTTTCAACCCGCTGCTATTCACCATCTCGGGCATCTTGTCCAGCTACCAACAGACTCTCGGTCGATTCTTCTTTTATGCACTAGGGCCGCTGTTTTATAACGCCAGTATCATCGCCAGTATTTTCATTTTCCGACACAACATCGGTTTGGTGGGCTTAGGTATCGGTGCATTCGTCGGCGCGCTCGCCCAGCTGCTAATCATCGCGGTCGGCTTGGTGAATCTGCGCTTTCGTTGGCACCCCAAAATCCTCTGGCGGAGTCATGATTTCCGCCTTATCCTCAAACAACTGCCACCTAGGTCCCTGGACCAGGGGATTGACCAGCTTAACAGTATCGTCGAAACTAACTTTGCCCGGCGTCTTGGCGAGGGTTTCATCAGTTACTACAACAACGCCTATGTCCTCAGCACCGCTCCGACACTGTTAATTGGTACGGCCATCAGCACGGCGGCCTTTCCTAGGCTGAACCAAAGATTGAGCCAGGGCCGACCGGACTTGTTCCGCCGGGATTTTTTGCGGATCTTGCGCACCATGATCTGGATATCGGCGCCCATCGCCATCGTTGCATTCTTTGCCCGGGGTTATCTGGCACGTTTGATTTTCTCGAAAAATGCACCTGAAATCGCCATAATTTTGGGATTCTTG
>CAZTXZ010000134.1:0-2254 GCA_964617895.1 uncultured Candidatus Saccharibacteria bacterium | reverse complement strand
CCAGCGCTGTCTAACAACTGCTTCGCTTCATCTTTGCTGATGGCCAAGCCGCCGCTCAGTGAGTTCACGAGCGTTTTGCGCTTTTGGCTAAAACCAGCTTTGACGATCCGAAAAAATTGTTTTGTGTCGGTACCCTCAAACAGTGGCTGCTGGCGATAGCGTAGGACCAGCACCTGCGAATCGACCTTGGGCGGAGGTGTAAACAGTTCGGCCGGAACTTCTACTCCCAAACTAACCTCCCAATAAAATTGGGCCGTCACACTCAAAATCGACATATCGCCGGGTGTCGCGCAGACACGCCGCGCAACCTCTTTTTGGATTAACAGCACGGCGGCACGCGGAGGGTTATTCGACTCGCTCAGTACGCGTATAAGATTGCTGGTCAGATAGTATGGAATATTGGCCACGACCTTGTAGCCCGCCGGAAGACTGCTGAGGTCGAACTTCAGGATGTCCTGATTGACCACTTGTAGATTGGTGGCTTTGACCACGCTGGGAAGATTTGCCGCTAGTTTTTCATCGAACTCGACCGCCACGACGGACTCTGCGACACTCGTGAGCAGCTCGGTCAATGTACCAAGACCGGGGCCAATCTCGAGCACCGTATCGTTCGGCATGATTTCGGCGGCATCGCAGATAGCCTGCAATGTAGCATGGTCGTGTAGCCAGTGCTGTCCGAGTGATTTTTTTGGGGCTAGGTCGTCGCGCATATTACCACCAATGGTGACTTACCCAATGTTGATAGGCGGCATACCAACTACCGTAGCGACCGGTCGCATAGCCGTCGCACCACTTTAGCTGAGTTATCGGATTGGTTTGCCAGTCGCTGCCGGCCGTCGCCATCTTGCTGCCCGGCAAAGCCTGGCATAGACCGTACGCCCCAGACGAGGAGTTCATGGCCGTGGGGTTCCAACGCGATTCACGACTGACAATGTAATCGACGTACGGGTAATCACTGGCGGCGATACCGGCGCGGATGACGTCTCCCCGACTACCGCTCAAGTTCTGGCCAATTACGACTATTTGTTCCACTGGCGGCGAGATAGTCACGCGCTGGATGATCTTGCGCAAGCCCGTTGCCTTGTCGACCTGGTAAGTAACCACGCGCTTGCCGGGCGCTCCCTGCTGACGGATGGCACGGATACCGTATGTCAGGTTGGGGTCGTCAATCGTCTTGACGGGCATCGGTATAGGCTCGACGACGGATTGTAGTGTCGTGCCCTTACGGGCTACAAATATTGGTAGGTTGGGAGTGACTGGCGTGTCGGGTTTGGGCAAGACTTGGTCGTCGCTGGCCAGCTTCAGGCCCTTTTGTTCCAGCACTTCGCCGACCGTATCGGCATGCGTACGCAAGCTTAGCTTGGTGCCATACAAATTCAAATGAATCGGTACCGAACGGTCCACTATCACCCGCTCGCCAATCGATTCCTGCTTCAGGAAATTGGTGACCGGCTCTGTTGCTACATCATCTTCGGCATACAATTTGGCACCGACTTGCGCAGCAATACTCCGCGGCGTTGTCGCGGCGCTGAAAGCAAACGTCTTACGTGCGCCATCGACGACCTGAACCGGCACGGCTCGGTAGACGTTGATGCGGAAGTCATCCTGCGCTATCTCGGTACTCGGCGCCGGCTCCACCACGTCTCCCTTATGCAGACCGATGTTGAGCTTTATTAGCAATTCGCCAACCGTTTGTTTGCGGCTGGGCACCGTCTCGACCTCCTTGTCGTGCGAGATGATCACGATGAAAGCGCTGTCGGGGTTAATTTGTCTGACTTCTTTGTGAAATAACCAAAAATAACTAGCCAGGCTTACCAGTGTCAATGCCAGCAAAACGACGACCGGCACCGCTAGCGGATGCCGGCTCAGGAAGCGGAAATGCTCCAGTCGGCTCCTTTTGGGTGAGAGGCTGAACCGCTTGGTGCGGCGAAAAATGCGTTTCATGGTAGATGGACAATCGTCCGCCGCGCATTGTTATGATTGCGTAGCGCCCGAGTGCAACGATTGTGATTATACCAAACCGAACGGTGATGAGCCATCGCCAACAGATGTGAGTTCAAAGTTTTTCGAGCGGGGCGAAAGCGGTGTTTAACTTGCGGGTGCCTTTGCCGCGGAAATAGATGGTGGCATTGTCGCCGTCTATCTCGACCACCGTGCCGGTGCCGAACTGCGGGTGACGTACGGCGTCGCCCTCATCGAGCTCCGGCACGTAGCGCGGCTCGTTACTGGTAGGAGCACTGGCACTTGAGGTTTC
>CAZTXZ010000133.1:0-2275 GCA_964617895.1 uncultured Candidatus Saccharibacteria bacterium | reverse complement strand
GCATTCACGCGGGTGCCGTGGCCGCCCACGAAGGTACCGACCGGGTCGACGCCCTGGACGTTGCTGGCAACGGCAATCTTGCTGCGCACGCCGGCCTCACGGGCAATCGCCTTGATTTCGACGGCACCACTTTCCATTTCCGGCACCTCGGCGCGGAAGAGCCAGTCAACGAACTGCGTATTGCCACGACTGACGACCAGTTGTGGCCCACGGAAACCGCGTTCGATATCTTTCAAAAATACTTTGATGCGCTGACCAGGGTAGTAGCGCTCGCCCTGGATTTGCTCGCTGCGCGGCATGATTCCCTGCGCGTGACCAAGGTCGATGCGCACGATGTTGCCTTCGACCCGAGAAACCACGGCGTTGATGACGCTGCCGATTTTATCTTCGAATTCGGCCATGACCGTCTCGCGCTCGGCTTCGCGCAAGCGCTGCAAAATTACCTGCTTGGCAGTCTGGGCAGCCACACGGCCGAAGCTTTCGACCTTTTCGTGCAGCTCGACGGTTTCACCGACCTTGGCGTTTTTGCGCATGACCTGCGCGTCTTTCAGACTGATCTCGAATGCATCGTTCTCGACTTCGTCGACGATTTCCTTGGTGACGTAAGCATCCACCTCGCCGGTGTTCAGGTTCATCGTGACGCGAATCTCTTGCTCGCGGTCACCATAGTCGCGGCGATAAGCAGCAGCCAGGGCCTGCTCGACCACTTCCTGCACGGTCGATTCGGGCAAGTTCTTTTCTTCGGCGATCGCCTTGATGGCCACTGCTAGTTGTTTAAAATCCATATCCATTTTTATCTCCTTTTCTTTCCAAATTGGATGGTCTCTTACGAAAAAATCCGACCTGCCGGCCGGATCAACACACCTTAAATTATACGTTCCGTCGTAAAAAAGTCAACCGCGCGGCCTGCCCCCGGATGCTACACTAGTGTAATGAGCAAATCCGTGAGACGACTTTTTGAACAATTCCAACCCGAGCATTACAACCTAATGGTCGATGTCGACCCCGAGGCGATGACCTATACGGGCACCGTCGTGATAACCGGCAAGAAGACTGGTCGACCCAGCCAACGCCTGACCTTCCACCAAAAAGGGTTAAAGATTACCCAGGCTACCGTCCGACGCAGCGACAAAAAGGGCGAGGCGCTGCTAACGATTGAGCGCATCAATAATCAGGCGACCTACGACGAAGTTCGACTGCACACCAAAGAAATGGCCTACCCGGGTGAATACACGGTTATGATGGATTTTGAGGGCAAGGTTACCCGCAACATGGAAGGAATCTACCCCTGTTTCTTCGAACAAGGCGGAGCTGAACAAAAGCTGATTGCCACGCAGTTCGAGAGCCACCACGCCCGCGAAGCTTTCCCGTGCATCGATGAGCCGGAAGCCAAAGCCACCTTCGATTTGATTCTTGGTACGCCCCCCAGCAAAACCGTCGTCGCCAATACCCCGGTCAAAGAGCAAATTACACTCACGCCCGAGGAGTCAAAGTCCGGTCAAGAAATCGTGCGGACTTTCTTCGAAACAACTCCACGAATGAGCACGTACTTACTCGCCTTCGCCTTCGGCAATATGGACTTCTTGGAAGCCAAGACCCGTGACGGCGTGGTCGTGCGGACATATGCCACACCAGACAACATCCAGCACACCGAATTCGCGCTGGACGTGGCCGTCAAGTGCCTGGAATTTTATAACGATTACTTCGACATTCCGTATCCACTGGCCAAATGCGATTTTCTTGCCTTGCCGGACTTTGCCAGCGGCGCCATGGAAAACTGGGGCTGTATAACCTTCCGCGAACAAGCCCTGCTGGTCGACCCGGCCAACACCAGCTTGCCCATGAAACAGTACGTCGCCAACGTCGTGGCGCATGAACTGACCCACCAGTGGTTCGGCAATCTGGTGACTATGAAGTGGTGGAATGACCTTTGGCTGAACGAAAGTTTTGCCAGTTGGATGAGCTACCTGGCCGTCGACCATTTGTTCCCGGAGTGGAACGTTTGGGAAGATTTCATCGTCAGTGAACAAAGCCAGGCACTTAAGTTGGACGCGCTTGAGCACACGCACCCGATCGAGGTGACCATCAACCATCCCGACGAAATTCGCACCATCTTCGATGCCATCAGTTACGAAAAGGGCGCCAGTGTGCTGCTGATGCTCAAGGAATACCTGGGTGACGACGATTTCCGCGACGGCCTGCGCCTGTACCTCAAGCGCCACGCCTACGCCAACACCGTCAGTACCGATCTGTGGGCTGCCTGGGAAGAAGCCTC
>CAZTXZ010000132.1:0-2295 GCA_964617895.1 uncultured Candidatus Saccharibacteria bacterium | reverse complement strand
CGCAGCTGTCGCGACGCGAACAGCGTCAGTCGCTGGACACCCAGCTTAGCTCACAAGCTTTTTATGCTGCTGAAAGCGGGCTGAATGATGCCGTGGCAGTCTTACGCGACTTAGCTGTCAGTGGTGCTGCCATACCGTCCAAGACGTCGTGTGCGAATTCGGGGGTCTACAACTTCAACACCGATATCGATGTTGCGAACAGTGTTTCGTATAGTTGTCTGACAATTGACGCCTCGCCACCCGTCATTTCTCAGACACTGAGCTCGGCCTCCAATGCCTTCACTCTGACCTCTGCAAATGGGGCAGGTTTCGCGACATTGAAATTTGACTGGACCGCACCGGTAGGTAATAACAGCGCCAACATAGGGGCCTGCCCGGCCGGTATCGGTACTACCGTATTGCGTCCAGTCAGCGGTGGAACACCATGGTCATGCCCTTATGGCGTACTACGAGTGGATATTGTGCCAGGATCGAGTGCGACCTCTCGAAATGGCCTGATAAATGATACCCGGACGGCCTTCCTGGTGCCGACGTCTGGTGGTGGTGCGGTGACGTTCTCATCCATGCCGGCAGCCGCCGATCAGTACCAGGCTAGGTGCACGGCAGCCAATTGTTCGGTCAGGTTCAGCGGCCTTGGCGAATCGACCTATTACGTCCGGGTCAGCCAGCTCTATTACGAGGGCGGGATGCTGTCTATCAGCGGTACGACTGGTGCGGGCAGCACTGCTAACTTCGTCGGCACGCAGGCCAGGATTGATGTTACGGGCAAGGCCCAGGATGTGCTGCGGCGGATCGTCGCCGCGGTTGATATCGACGGTACCAACGATAATGCCAGCGCCTCGGCGGCAATTATCTCTGGCGGCTCGGTCTGTAAGCGTTTCATGGTTTTTGACACCAGCTACAGTGACTTCTCCGGCACGGTCAACCCCGGCGTTTGCCCGTAGCTAATCGCTAATCTTTGGGCTTATGGCCGTGGAAGCGTTCGTGCACGCTCCGCAGGTGTGGGTCGGTGACGTGAGTGTATATCTGGGTCGTGCTGATGTTGCTGTGGCCTAACATGGCCTGGACACTGCGTAAATCAGCGCCGTTCATCAGCAAATCGGTGGCGAAGCTGTGGCGCAGGGTATGCGGACTAACGTGTTTGGTAATGCCCGCCAGTAGGGCATAGCGGGCCACCAGGCGTTGGACACTCCGGGCGGTCAACCGATGGTAATTGCCGGTCAGGTCGACCTTACGGCTGCCGCTGTAGCGTACGAACAGGGGTTTAGTGGTGTCCTCGCGCTTTTGCAGGTAATGATCGAGCCACTTTGCCGCCTCGGGGCTAATGAAAATCGGTCGATCTTTCTGCCCCTTACCGCGGACGCTGAATTCCCGGCGCTTCAGATTGATATGGTCACGGTCCAGCCCGACCAGTTCTGATACACGCAAACCGCTCGAATACAATAATTCGAGTATGGCGCGGTCACGTAAACCGCCCAATTTGCTAAGGTCCGGTTGCGATACCAGGCGTTGTACTTCATCTTCGCTGAGCCAGGTGACTTGTTTGCGCTGGGTACGGGCTAGCTCTATCTTATCGGCCGTTAGGGCAGGGATATCACGCCGCGCACAAAACTTCAGGAATGCTCGGAGGGCGATCAGATGGTAATTCTGGGTGCTTTTCTGAAGTTCATCACTGGTATTCGTGCCGAGACGGTTCAGCCACAGCCGCCATTTGCGGACAAGCTCGGGGGTGATTTCTGATACCTGGATGTCGCCCGCAAAATCGATCAGACGCTCCAGGTAGTGGTCGTAGTTGGCGATGGTTTTTTGGGAACGGTTTTGTTCTATCTCTAGATATTCCAAAAAATCGGTCTTGGCCTTGGCAAATCGCATATGTTTAGTATAGCATCGGAAGTCGTTGCACCTCTGTTTTACATCTGTTAAAATGAAGAAAACTAAGCAAGGAACTCCATGGAAAGAACACTCATCATATTCAAGCCAGATTCAGTCATGCGTGGCATCGTTGGTGAAGTACTGACTCGCTTTGAGAGGGCTGGCTTGAAAATCGACGGCGCCAAGATGCTTAACCCCGACTATGAACACTATTTCCAGCACTACGAAGGTATCGGTACGCTCAAGACCCGCAAGGGGGAAGAGATCTTTGAAAGCCAGCTGCAAAACATGCAACAAGGTCCGGTCATCGCGCTGGTGCTCGAAGGTGTCGACGCCGTAGAATTCGTCCGCAAGATGGTCGGTTCGACCGAACCCAAGAGCGCGTCCCCGGGCACGATCCGCGGTGACTACGCCCACGTCAGC
>CAZTXZ010000131.1:0-2304 GCA_964617895.1 uncultured Candidatus Saccharibacteria bacterium | reverse complement strand
TGACGGCGATTTCCGCAGCCCAGAGTGTGTCGAACTGCTCAAAGAATCGGATATCGTTGTGACGAATCCGCCATTCAGCCTGTTTCGCCCATACGTCGAGCAGCTTGTGACTTACGAAAAGAAGTTCTTGATAATCGGCAATATGAACGCCATAACATACAAAGAAATCTTTCCTTTGATTAAAAACGACCAGATGTGGCTCGGTAACGGGTTTAACAAGGGTAATGCGTACTTTGCGATACCATCTGCGCAGCGCAGCGATTACGCAAATGGCGTATACGACGAGCAAACTGGTCTAGTGAAATTCCGAAACGTATGTTGGTTTACCAACCTCGACCACGGGCGGCGTCACCAGCCGCTCAGCCTGCGCGACACCCGCAGTATCTTCAAGCGACCCAAACACAAAATATTCGAGGGCAAGACCGCCTTTGATCGTTATGATAACTACGATGCTATAGAGATACCGTTTACCGACAGTATCCCCAGCGATTACGACGGCGTCATGGGCGTGCCAATATCTTTCCTGGACAAATACTCCCCAGAACAATTCGAGATTATTAAATTCCGGCACGGCGACGATGATAAGGACTTGCGATTAAAAGATGGAACCTGCCCGTATTTCAGGATTTTAATCAAACACAGAAAGGCAGCCGCATGAACACCGGAATAGTCTACATAATGACTTCGGCTGTCTCTGGCCTGATCAAAATCGGCAAAACCGGAAATGCCAATTACCCGGAGCGTATGCGCTTTCTGGAAGCCAACGGCTACTATAACGTGGTGGGCCTAAGGCGGTCTTTTGCGATTGAGCTAACCGATTACGACGACAAAGAAAAATTACTGCATGAAATATTTGGCAAGCACCGAGTCGGCGACAGCGAGCTTTTCGCTCTCGACGTAGAGCTTGTCAAACAACTTCTGTTGTCATTCGAAGGAAAGGTCATCTACCCCGAAAAGGTTGATAAAGAAAAAGAGTTCGACGAGGTTGCTACCGCCCGGCAGCGAAGTGCATTATTCAGTTTTTACAGAAAGGGCCTGAAGGACGGAGATGTGGTCACCTTCATAGATGACGACAGTATCGTGGCAACAGTTTGTGGCGAGCGAGAGGTAGAATATGAGGGCCAAGTCTGGAAGTTGTCGCCCCTCACATATAAAATTTATGAACAGATGGGGAAGCTCACTCCGACTGGCGCATACCAAGGAGCGGCGTATTTTACATACAAGGGCAAGAAACTAAAGGATTTACCGGATATAACAGCATGATTACAAATCTTTGGTACGACACTACCGTCCGCGAAGTCCTCGATGGCTTCGAGTACAACGAGCTTGAGGGCAAGGGGCTGTACGGCCTAAATGGCCGGTTGACCATTCAGCCGGAATACCAGCGCAACTACATCTACGCCGAGGGTGATGGCAAACGCGAGGCGGCGGTAATCGATTCATTGCTGCGCGGCTACCCGCTAGGACTGCTGTACTTCAACAAAACCGGCGAAGGTGCGTACGAGGTGCTCGACGGCCAGCAGCGCATTACCAGTATCGGACGTTTCGTGCGCGGCAAGTTCGCCATCACAGACCCAAGTGGCCATCAGCAAAACTTTGACGGTCTAGACGGCGAGGATAAAAAGAAAATCCTGGACGCCAAACTGCTCATTTATGAATGTTCTGGTAGCGAAAAAGAGATCAAGCAGTGGTTTCAAACGATCAACATCGCCGGTGTGCCGCTCAACGAGCAGGAGTTATTAAATGCCGTGTACAGCGGCCCATTCGTGACGCTCGGCAAGGCCGAGTTCAGCAACAGCCGCAATAATAAGATTGACGACTGGAGTGCCTATGTCTCCGGCACCGCCAACCGTCAGGATTACTGGCGCACCGCGCTCGACTGGGTAAGCCACGGCCACATCGGCGACTACATGAGCCAGCATCGCCAGGACGACAAAATCGACGAGGTAAAGAACCATTTTAACGATGTTATTTCATGGGTAGACTCAACCTTTAATGACGTGACCGACGAGATGAGAGGCCTGGAGTGGGGCAGACTGTATGACAGCTATCACACTACTAGCTACAACCCCGGCGAAGTTTCGGCCGAACTGCGCAAACTGTACGAAGACTTCGACGTGAAGGACAAAAAAGGCATTTTCGAGTACATCCTGGGCGGTTCCACCGAGGTAAAGCTACTGAACATCCGCGTCTTCGACGAGCCGACCAAAAAGACGGTCTACGCCCGCCAGACAAATGCCGCGAAAGAAAAGGGCGCCTCGAACTGCTCGGTCTGCTCGAGAGCCACAACGCGAAGGAGGAGCC
>CAZTXZ010000130.1:0-2324 GCA_964617895.1 uncultured Candidatus Saccharibacteria bacterium | reverse complement strand
AACTACTGACCAAGAGTATCCGCGAGGACCAAAAGACTAAGATTTCGAGCCGTATCATTGCCATAGGTACTAAGGGGGCTCAATTCGTCCGACGTCTCAGCGGCGTCGAGCTAGAGGGTGTCTACCCATCGTTCGGCGATCAGCCGACAGCCAATGACGTCCAGCCGATACTCAACACCATCATCGAACAGTACGAGAATAATGAAATCGACGAAGTCGTGATGTTCTACACGCTGAGCAAATCCAGCATTTCGCAGCAGACATTGACCATGCAGCTACTACCTGCCCGGACCGAGGAGCCTGACGATAAACCGAAGCTGCCCGATGTCAGCAATTTCGAACCCGATATCGAGACCGTCATCGAACAAGTCACGACTCGCCTGATCGAGGCCCAGATTTGGCAGGCGGTGCTCGAAAGTTTGGCCAGTGAACACGCCATGCGTATGGTCGCCATGAAGAACGCCACCGACAACGCCAACGAACTCATCGATGATTACACGCTTGAGTACAACACGGCGCGTCAGGCAGCCATTACCCAAGAGTTAGCAGAAATAACCGGTGGAGCGGAGGCATTGAAATGAGTGATGTGACCGAACAAATCGCTATGGGTGAGCGACGTATCGCCGTATCCTACGAGACCGACCAAACCGATTTTGCCGCCCGGGTGGCGGATATCTTACGCCCAGGCGTAGGTTCCGTCGTACTACTCGAGCCATACGCGGAGACCGATGAAGAAATTTATACTGATTTCGATGATCTATTGAACCGTGGTCCGCGACTCGATCATCAGTACGGTGAATTACACCGGGCTGATCCCGATACGCTTCTCGTCATCGGACGCTATGAGCGTGGCATCGGTTCTACTATTGGTCGCCAGGGTTTTGTTGACATGGTGCTGGCGGCGGCTGCCGGTAACTGGGGACCTGCCCGCGCGCACCGCGCTGGCGAACGCGCTTGTTCGTCCATCGTAACCTTAGGTGAACCCGAGCAGATCATCGGTCTTCCGCCCGCAGAAATAGTAGGTGACGTACATGGCAGGATACAGTCGGCTAACGATCATTTCGGTAGCCCGATCATCGACAGGATAGCTGCCTTGTCGCGTCAGAAAGCGCAATTAATGACGAATGACAATCACACTAAGCTAAGTTTGAGAATGGAGTAATAAGATATGGCAACAGCTACAAAAACTAACAAAGCTACGAGCGCACAGACGGGGACCGTCGTCCAGGTCGTCGGCGTGGTGGTGGACATCGAGTTCGCCGGCTCGTCATTGCCCGCAATTTATGATGCACTGACCGTCGAGCACGATGGCAAGCAATTGGTTCTCGAGGTCGCACAGCACCTTAGCGAATCCAGCGTCCGCGCCATTGCCCTTGGTGGTACCGACGGACTGAAGCGTGGCACCAAGATTACCAACACCGGCGCCCCCATCAGCGTGCCGGTCGGCGAAAAGACCCTGGGTCGTATGTTCAACGTGACTGGCCAGCCCATCGATGGCAAGGGCGGCGACTTCAAAGAGACGGCGCCGATCCATCGTACACCACCACCACTAATCGACCAGTCCGGAAAGATTGAAATTCTCGAGACCGGCATCAAGGTCATCGACTTGCTTTGCCCGATGACCAAGGGTGGTAAGGCCGGCCTGTTCGGTGGTGCCGGTGTGGGCAAGACCGTGCTGATCCAGGAACTTATCAACAACATCGCCAAGTTCCACAGCGGCTACTCCGTTTTTGCCGGTGTCGGTGAGCGTACCCGTGAGGGTAACGACCTGTACGGCGAAATGACCGAATCTGGCGTCATCAAGAACACCAGTCTGGTGTTTGGCCAGATGAACGAACCACCAGGAGCTCGTCTGCGCGTAGCCTTGAGTGGTCTGACGATTGCCGAAGGTTTCCGTGACAATGGTAACGACGTGCTACTGTTCGTGGACAACATTTTCCGTTACACCCAGGCCGGTTCCGAGGTGTCTGCCCTGCTTGGCCGTTTGCCCAGCGCCGTTGGTTACCAGCCGACATTGCAGCAAGAAATGGGCGCCCTGCAGGAGCGCATTACCTCGACCCGCGAAGGCTCGATTACCTCTGTCCAGGCCGTTTACGTGCCCGCCGACGACATGACCGACCCAGCCCCGGCAACGACGTTTGCCCACCTTGACAGCACCATTTCACTCAACCGTGCCCTGACCGAAATCGGTATTTACCCGGCCGTCGATCCACTCGACAGCTCATCCAACCTACTTGACCCCGAAATCGTTGGCGAGGAGCACTATGCAGTGGCCCGCGAAGTACAGCGTGTGTTGCAGCGTTACAAGGATTTGCAGGATATCA
>CAZTXZ010000129.1:0-2326 GCA_964617895.1 uncultured Candidatus Saccharibacteria bacterium | reverse complement strand
AACAATATATCATATGTTATGCAAACGGCTCGGGGACCTTCCATCTCCTGTCCGCCTCCATTGTCTTTTTAGATTAGGTGTGATTAGATTCAGCTTATGGATAACGACACTCTGCCGATGGTCATCGTAATCGCACACTTCGTCAATTTCATCTGTGTCCTACTCTTGATCCGCAGCGGTCTACACATCTTGGCCGATCACCCGTTGCTGTACTGGACCGACCATACTCGCCGCGACAATTATTGGCTCAAATTTGGCAAGCTTCAGATGCCCAAAGACAAGTTGTGGACTGCCCACGATGAGGCCGAAGTCTCCAGCCACGTCCTGACCATGCCGGGCGGCGGCCACCACGAATTCGGCATGGCCCGCAACTGGCACTTCACGGCGGCCTTCGTCTGGCTGCTAACTGGCGCGGTGTATTGGGGCTATATGTTTGCCACCGGCACTTGGCGGCGGCTGATACCGACCAGCTGGAGCGTCTTCCCGGAGGCTTGGCACGACCTTGTCGGCTACATGACACTCAACATCCCGCCGGTCACCGCTTTTCAGCCATACGACGCCCTACAACAGATCACTTACGCTGGCGTGGCATTTTTGTTGCCTCCACTGATGATCCTGACTGCGCTGGCCATGTCACCGGCCTTCACCAACCGCTTCCCGCGCTACACCTTGCTGTTCGGCGGCCGTCGGCAGGCAGCCCGTAGCCTACACTTCATCGGCATGATTTTATTCTCCGGCTTCATCGTCATCCACATCCTGATGGTCACGCTGGTGTACTTCTCGCGCAACGTTCGTCTCATCACTTTCGGCACCACCGATGTCCGCCTCAGCACGGCGGTTGCCGTATTTGTCTCGGCGCTAATCTTCGTCTTGGTCTTCAATGTATTCATCACGTACTTCACGCTAAGGCACCGCGTGGGCGTCCGTCGTGTGCTGGTGGCAGTAATCAACCCAACCATCCACGTGTTGTTCGGCTGGATGAAACCGCACAAGACTTATTCCAAAAAGGACATCTCGCCGTTTTTCCGGGTCAATGGCTATCCGCCGGAGACAGAGGAGTTTTACAAACTGCGCGATAACGATTTTAAGGATTGGCGGCTGCATGTTGGCGGCATGGTCGAGAACGAATTCTCGCTCAGTCTGGAAGATTTGAAGGCTATGCCCAAACAAGAGCAAATCACCAAGCACATCTGTATCCAAGGCTGGAGTGCCATCGGTGAATGGGGCGGCGTGCATATGTCAGAAATCCTCAAGCGGGCCAAGCCCGACAAACGCGCCAAATACATCGTCTTCCACGCCTACGACACCGACGCCAAAGGCAAGTCATACTACGAGGCCCTGCGCATCAGCGACATGAAAGATCCACTGTCCATCCTGGCCTACGAAATGAACTGGAAACCGCTCAATCTCGAGCATGGCGCACCGTTGCGGCTGCGCTGCGAACGCAAGCTGGGATACAAGATGGTCAAGTACATCAAATCGATCGAATTCGTCGACGATTTCAAGCACATCGGCGAAGGGCGGGGTGGCTACCGCGAGGACAATGTGCTGTTCGATTGGGAAGCCTCGATTTAGCAATGGCCGCCCGGGCTAGCGTCGGACGATATTTGGCACTGGCTGCCGCCACCGCATTATTGATGCTCAATTTTTGGGCGTGGTCATTACTGTCGCCGTTGGCGCCAGCCTATGCGTCCGAGCTAAAGCTTTCGCCATTTGCCATATCGGCACTGCTGGCCACGCCGGTTATTGTCGGGTCATTGGGCAGGCTACCGCTGGGAGCGCTGACCGATAAATACGGCGGACGACGTATCTTTGCTATCATTTGTTTTTTGGCTAGCCTGCCGACCGCCTATCTGGCATTCGCCGACAGCTATGCCGAGTTGGCCGTGGCAGCCTTTCTCATCGGCATTGCCGGCGCATCTTTCGCCGTCGGCGTACCTTTCGTGAACGCCTGGTTCCCGCGCGAAAAACGCGGTTTCGCACTCGGTTTATTCGCCATGGGCAATGCCGGCACGGCCATTTCGGGCCTGCTGACACCGCGCCTGAGTGAGCACTTTAGCCGACCGTCGACGTTCCTTTTCGTAGCTGCCAGCCTGGTCATCGCCGGAGGTCTGATGCTGCTAAAGGGCAGGGATGCGCCATCATGGAAACCATCCCGCACGCCCATGGTCACCAGTCTGGCCAGGGCCGCCGCCTGGCCCCAGGCCCGCAAACTTGCCATCATCTACGCCGTCACGTTCGGCGCATTCATCGCCTTCGGGCTGTACCTGCCGATTCTGCTCAGGGTCGTTTATCATCTGGAGATTGCCGATGCAGGTGCCAAGGC
>CAZTXZ010000128.1:0-2389 GCA_964617895.1 uncultured Candidatus Saccharibacteria bacterium | reverse complement strand
GGCCGTCGGTACCGTGGCGCTAATAACGCACCAACCGGCAATCTATGCCGTGGCGCTACTGCACATGAGTTTGGCGGATGGCTTGGCGGCGATAGTCGGCACAAATTTCGGCAACAGTAATCGATACCTAGTGTTCGGCATGCACAAATCTATCATCGGGACTGCCACCTTCGCCATCGTGTCGACATTGATTTTGACCGTCTACTCCTTCCATCAGGGGGCTGCGTTTGACATCTGGCTACCGGTCATAGTGCTGGGCGCCACGCTAATCGAAAACGTCAGCATAAAAGGGCTAGACAATCTGCTGATACCCGTCTTTATCGCCTGGATTCTGGTGGCGGTCAGCTAGATTCAGTCCTCGAGCACTTTGATACGGTGGGCGCGGAGGGCGTTGAATATGACTACGACGTCGACGACTTCCTGCAGGAGGGCACCGAGCACGGGTGAGAATTTGCCGGTCGCGAAGACTAACATCAGGACTAGGCTGATGCCGATGCCGACCATGATGCTTTGCTTGGCTATACCAATGGTGCGTTGAGCCAGGGCCATGGCGCGGGCGACGTAGCTGAAGTCGTCTTTCATAATGACTATGTCGGCGGACTCGCTGGCAGCCGTACTGCCGCGGGCACCCAGGGCGATGCCGACGTCCGAGGCCGTGAGGACAGGAGCGTCATTCACGCCGTCACCCACGAAGGCCACGGGGCGCTCGGGGATGTCCTCAATGGCGCGGAGTTTATCACCTGGCAATGCCTGCGCCAGGAAATCCGTGATGCCGACTTGTTTGGCGATGGTGCGGGCAGCCGCCTGATGGTCGCCGGTGAGCATGATCATGCGTTCCACGCCTAGGGCTGCCAACTGCTTGAGCGTCTTCTTGCTTTCTGGTCGCAGCAAATCTTCGAACATGATCACGCCGGCCAGCTTGCCATCGACGGCGACGTAGGCGGCCGTCTGGGTGACCGAAGCTTGTTTGAATGTCGTTGGCAACTTAACGTCATTGTCGAGCATGAAATCCAGCCGTCCGACCAGTACATCCTGGCCGCGCAGGTGAGCTTCCAGGCCATGGCCGGCGGACTCCCTGACGTGCTTGGCTTTGGCGAAGCGCAATTTCTTTTGCTCGGCGGCGCCAACGATGGCTTGGGCGAGGATGTGGTTTGAGCTGAGCTCCAGGCTTGCGGCAAGGCCCAGGACCTCGGTCTGCTTGTAGGCATTGAACGACATCACCCGGGTGACGGAGGGTTGGCCGACAGTCAATGTGCCGGTCTTGTCGAATGCCATGGTGCGCGCTCCGGCCAGGCGTTCGAGTGACGAGCCGGTCTTGACGATGATGCCGTATTTGCTGGCCCGGCTCATGCCCGAAACGAAAGCAATTGGCGCGGCCAACAGCAGCGGGCAAGGTGTAGCCACGATGATAACTTGCAGAAAGCGCATGGCATCACCGCTCGCGAACCAAACCGACCCGGCGATAGCAAAGGCGGCGATGGTGAACGGAATGCTATAACGGTCGGCCATGCGTACGAACGGTGCGCGGCTGGATTGGGCGGCGCGGACCAGTTTGATGATTTGCTCGTACTGACTATCGGCGGCGCTATGTTGGGCCCGAACCGTCACGGCCCCATCCAGATTGATTGATCCGCTGAGGATTTGCCCGTCGACCGTCTTGTCCTGGGGCAAGCTTTCGCCGGTCAGACTCGACTCGTCGAAACTGGCCCGGCCATCGATGATGATGGCATCGACCGGCACGACCTCGCCGGCCTTGACGACCAGTTTGTCACCGGCTTTGACATCGACGACTTTGGTATCGACCAGTCGGCTACCACGTAGTACGTGGGCGATTTGTGGTGCCCGGGTCAGCAGGGCGTCCAACTCACTCCGGGCTCGATGCTCGGCGTAATCTTCGAGCGATTTACCGCCCGTCAGCATCAATACGACGATGATGGCAGCCCAATACTCGTGCAGCAACACGGACGTCACTATTGCAGTCAAGGCCAAGATATCCAGACCATATGCGCCGGCTCGGAAGTCCTGCCACATACCCATCATCAGAGGGATCGTGGCGGACAGTGCCGCGATGGCTAGCAGCCAGTGGGCGGCCGTGTCCAGACCGACTATATCCAGTACGCCACCGATGATGGCGGCAATGGCTGCGAAGCTGAATTGTTTATAACGCCACAGAAAATGTGCCAATTTCTTCACAAGGGTATCTCCGAGTTTACTTAGAATGCTGTTACCCAGTATAGCAATAGGAACAGTGCGCGGGCGAGCGTAATTATCATCATGGCAAAAGCATCATTTAGCCCACATTTTATTTGCAAAACACTTAAAAAAGGAGTATTTTGACAACAATACAAACAGAGGTTGGGCACGGGGAAAAGCGTAGATCGGACAGATA
>CAZTXZ010000127.1:0-2404 GCA_964617895.1 uncultured Candidatus Saccharibacteria bacterium | reverse complement strand
CTCCAGTACCTGGGCTTTGGTCTGGGCGATGCGCATGCTTGCCATGCCCTCAAACACGCTGGTCAGACCCACGATAGTCCCCATCCCGTCCCGCTCGGCGGCTATTTCGCGTGGTTGCTTCATCGGTGGGCTTCCTCGTGCTGCTTCTCGGCCGGTGATTTGGCGTGATCATCGTGGCCAGCGTCTTTGGTGTCGGCAGGTTCGGCTTCAGGCGGCGCCGGACTAGCCGGTTCGTCCGGGTGTACCTCTTGGCCGGGCGGTGTTGGCAGAATGGCCTCTGGGTCTGCTTGGTCTTCGTCAGGTGATTTGGCATCTTCGTGCTTAGACTTGTCGGAATCTTTTGATTCGTCGGTGTTCTCGACTTCGTGTTTCGCTTTATCCGCAGTGTCGGCTTTGGTGTCGTCTTTGTCGTGTCCCGCCGAGGCTGGCTCAGTGGACTTCGGTGCCGCAGCGACTGGCTCTTCGCTAGCTTCCGAAGGCGGCGCCGGTGGGGCAATGTGACAGACCTTGCGCAGTGCTTCGGTGAAAGAATCGTGATCGGTGTATTTACCTTCGGCCAGTAGCTTCTTGGCTTCCTCCTTCATGATCGGCACGTCGATGACTTGGTCACCGCTCTCGTTGAGTACGATGTCAAACATAGCTGTCTGTTGCAGGATCGAATAGGTCTCGTCGGGGGCTTGGTTCATCAATTTGTACAGCTGCGCGCCGACGTGCAGCGTGCGCTTGGCCTCGTCGGACAGCTCGGAACCGAAGCGGGAATATTCCTGGGCCTGGCGGTAGGCATTAAGCACCTTGATGGTCTGGGCGGCCAATTCCTTCTGCTTGTCGTTCTGGCCGACACCACCAATACGAGTAACACTGAGTCCGGCACTGACAGCCGGGCGCATGGTGTCCTTGAAGATAGCCATATCGAGTATCCATTGGCCATCAGTAATAGACATGACGTTGGTCGGCAAGAACGCGGTGATATCACCGTCGTTGGCTAGTACGATTGGCAGGGCGGTCAGCGTCTTTTGGTTGCGCGAGATACGACCGGCCCGCTCAAGCAGCGAAGAGTGAGAATAAAACATATCACCGGGGTAGCTGTCACGACCCGGACTGGTCCCAGCTAGTAGCGAAATTTCTCGATAAGCTTGGGCGTGGCTGGTCAGGTCATCATAGACGATCAAGACGTCGCGGTCGCACTCTTGCCATAAGTATTCGGCGATGGCACAGCCGACGTACGGCGCCAGATAACTCATGACCAATGATTCGAAAGCCGTCGATACGATGACGATGGCCGATTCTAGTGCGTTGTTAGCCTGCAGACGGCTGATAAGGGCATCGACATCGCTGCGGCGCTTGGCAATCAGGACATAGACGCTGATGACGTCAGTGTTCTTCTGGTTGAGCGCCAGCTGCAAGGCCATGGTGGTCTTGCCGGCTTTGCTGTCACCCAGGATGGCCATGCGCTGCCCTCGGACAAGCGGGAAAAGTTCATCCAATATCATGATGCCTGTCTCGAGCTGTGTATCGAGAGCCTGGCGTTCGAACAACTTCGGTGCATTGTGGAATACCGGGGAAACGGCGTCGGCACCGATAGGTTCACCGCCGTCGAGAGGCTCGCCATTCACCGAGATGACCCGGCCGATGAAATCCTTGCCGACCTTACTGACCAGTTCGTCGTGTTGCTGGACGACAGTCATGCCGGGGACGATATTGCTGGTGCCCAGGTGTAGCACGACGACGTAATCTTCCAGGACGTGGTGGACGAGGCCTTTGGTGCCATCGGCAAACATGACCAGCGCGTGGGTGTTGACCGGGTGCAAGCCGCGGACACGAATCAAAAAACGGTCGACGGCAATCACCTCACCGACAGGCTTGCCGGAAGCGACTAGGCGTTCGTAGTGGCGATTGTCAGCACTCATGCTGGCAAGCCCTCTTGGAGTTTCTTGACCAACATCGGCCGCGCGGCTTTGAAGTGCTGTTTCAGGCTCAGGTCGAATTGCTTGTTGGTAGTCCGGACCAAACAGCCAGCCGCCAATGTCGGCTGCAAACCGATCTGGACCAGGATGCCGGGGTGGACATTTTGGCGTAGCCAGTCGACAATTTTGCCCACGAAAGCCGAGGAGGGATCCGTAGAGAATGAGACGTGTATCTGGGGGGCTGTCTCTTGGATACGCCCCAGTTCCGTCGCCACGTGCTCGAACTGATCCCGATCGAGCAGATTTATCTTGTTGGCCAACGCCAGCTCGTCGAGCAAACGACTGGTCTTGGGCAATTTCAGCTGGTCGGCCGGTAGCTCACGCAAGGCGGCCTGATGCAAATATTCGTACAACGCATCGAGCTCGCGCCTAAGCCGCATGACATCGGCGACACCGACGACTAGCGGCGGCAGCACCAGACCTGGCAGCTGCTCATGCAC
>CAZTXZ010000126.1:0-2462 GCA_964617895.1 uncultured Candidatus Saccharibacteria bacterium | reverse complement strand
GGCGCTTGCAGCAACTTGGCCGTCCGCCCCGCCCGCTCAGATCTGTGGTAACCCTACATATCTTGATGGCCCGAGTACGGCTCCGGTAGGTGCGATCGTCGTTCCGGCCGGCGACAACACTGAACTGACACCCAACTGGAACGGCGACGGCTTCTCGCAAGACAACAAGACTTTTTGGTTTGCCCCCGGTATTCACTACGTCGGCGATGACCAGTTCGCACAAATCATACCTGGTAGCGGCTCAACCTATATCGGCGCACCGGGCGCCATCATCGACGGACAGCAAATCAATGAAAAGGCATTTACTGGCGAGGCGAGCAACGTAACCATCAAATATCTGACTATCCAGAACTTCCAAACACCCCATGACCAGGGGGCGGTCAATGGTGACGGCGGCGAAGGCTGGGTCGTTACCAACAACACCATGACTCTAAATAATGGCGCGGCAATTTTTGGCGCAAATGACGGGGTCGTGAGCTACAACTGCCTCAAAGATAATGGCCAGTACGGTTTCCAGTCGCTTGGCGGTTCTGTAAATGTACTCTTCGACCACAACGAGATTTCCGGCAACAACGCCGCCAACACGGAGGAGACTGCGGGCATCGAAAACTGCGGCTGTTCGGGTGGCGGTAAGTTTTGGGACTCGCGTGAGGTAACCGTGACCAATAACTATGTTCATGACAACAAAGGCGCTGGCCTGTGGGCCGATACGATCAACGTCGGTTTCCTGATCGAGAATAACTGGATCGAAAACAACGACGGCGAAGGTATCTACATGGAAGTAAGCTATAACTTCAAAATCATCAACAATGTCCTCAAGCACAACGGTACGGTATTTGGGCCGGATAACCCCGGCTTCCCCACCGGCGCCATCTATATCTCGGAGTCTGGCTCTGACTCGCGCGTGACGACCAGCACCAATAACTTCAATACGACGGCCGACATATCCGGCAACCTATTCCAAGACAACTGGGGCGGCGTGGTGCTATGGGAGAACTCCGACCGATTCTGCTCGAATGGCCTGCCTACCGTGGAGTGCACACTTGTCGATCCTGGCGTCATCACCTCGGCAAGTTGTGAGACAAACCTGGCCGACCCGTCCAAGAACCAACCCGGTATGACGCCCGACTATTTCAATGATTGCCGCTGGCGCACCCAGAACGTCAAGGTCTTCAATAACACTTTCCGTATCGACCCGACAGCCGTGGGCCCTGATTGTAACTCCGACAATTCTTGCGGCGTCAACGCGGTATTCAGTAATTACGGCTCCGAGTCGCCGTATACCAGCTCAAAGATTGCTACGAACGTGGCATTCAACCAAAACAACACGTTCTACGACAACGTCTACCTGGGTCCGTGGGTCTTCATGCCATGGGCGCAGAGCAATACTGCCTACCCTATCAGCTTCGTTGATTGGCGCAAGCCGGTGACCGATAAATGCTTGTTGGCCGGCGAAATCTCGAGTGGCACCTGTAACTCCGGTTTCGGCCAGGATGCGGGCAGCACCTACAACGCCGACCCCAACTCGGATAACGCCGTTCCTGACGTTAGCCTGACTTCACCTGCCAATGGGGCGACCGTGAACGGTACGATTAACCTAACCGCCACGGCCAGCGACGACATAAGCGTTGCCGGCGTCCAGTTCAAGGTGGACGGCGTCAATATCGGTTCGGAAGATACTGTCGCTCCCTACAGCATCAGCCTAGATACGACGACTCTGACTGACGGCTCGCGCGTCATCTCGGCGACGGCGCGCGACGGCGATGGTCTGACGGCGATTTCCAGCGTAACTGTGATTGTAGCCAACCTGAAAGTGGGTGACATCAACGCCGACAATGCAGTTAACGTTCTTGACCTATCCATCTTGCTCACCAATTGGGGGAGAACAAGCGGGACCTGGACTAATGCCAGGAGTGACCTGAATAGCGACGGCACGGTTACAGTTCTGGATTTGTCAGTATTACTAAGCAAATGGGGAACGTAGAAAAAGCTGTGCTAAATCATAAGTATTATCGTACAATTAGTATATATACAAAAGGAAAACACAAAAATGCAACGCGCTTTTCATGGTCTCTTGTCTAAAACTTCAAGGCTGGCACTTGTCGGCGCCATATTATCCTCCTCGCTTGGGTTGGCAGCCTCGCCATTAGCATCAACTGAAGCCTCGGCAACCTGCAGCTCCAGCTGCGTAGCCTCGATGCGCCTCTCCCCGTCCACCGGCACCTACAAGCCGGGCAATACGATAACCGTCTCCGTCTATGTGAACAGTGGCGGCCAATCGGTCAATGCCGTCCAGGCCGACTTTATATACACTTCTAGCCGATTGCAATTCCAGAGCATCAGCGGCAGCGGCAGTGCATTCGCTATAGATGCATCGTCCTCGGGCGGTGGTGGCTCAGTCAGCATTGCCCGCGGCAATATTACACCCGTCTCAGGCTCAAGCCTGCTTGTAGCCAAGGTGA
>CAZTXZ010000125.1:0-2494 GCA_964617895.1 uncultured Candidatus Saccharibacteria bacterium | reverse complement strand
CTTGGATGAATCTGGAGACATGGGGTTTGATTTCACGAAGCCCAAGACCTCGAAGTACTTCGTAGTGACCTGCTTGATAGTGGACAAAAAACGTCCCATAGAAAAAATACCGAAAAAAATAATGCGTGATTTTCCACCAAAAGAACGCACGAGACACGGCGGCTGCCTTCACGCATACAAAGAAACGGACCGTACGCGCATGAAGCTGCTGAATGATCTAGCCAGCAAGGATGCCTCAATCGTCAGTATCTATCTCAACAAACAAAAGGTGTACACACAACTTCAAGATCAAAAACATGCACTCTATAACTTCGTAACAAACATACTCCTGGATCGTATCTCAAGAAGCTCAAAGCTCAAAAATGGTGTCACGGTCGAGTTGATAGCATCGAAGCGCGAGACCAACAAGCTTCTCAATGAAAACTTCTCAAGCTACATAGAAAACAAACTTCGCAGCAATCCACGGATTAATGTCGAGGTATCCATCAAGACACCCCAACAGGAAAAGGGCCTTCAAGTGGTCGATTGCGCGTGCTGGGCAATTTTCCGGAATCGTGAGCACGGCGACGACACATATTACAATGTCATAAAAGGTGTGATAGTTCAGGAGTCACCACTGTTTCCATAGTGGTTTTCGGGTAGATAAAACCCCACACGTTTTTGTGAGGAACCTACGGAGCCTCGCGTGTGGGGATTTACTTATCCACCTGAGTGTAGCAAATGTTGTATAAAATGTCAATCATTCCGAGGGACACCAAAAATAAACATCCGGGCCCTACTATCTGTTGAGCGGGTGTTTTGTGAGTGAATCACGAAGTTATATTACCATCGCTTACGTTTAATCTCAACTGTGTTGTACCGTTAACTTTCACGCAGAATGCCCTTGTAGATATCGAGGGTTTGTTCTGCCATTCGCTTCCACGAATACTTAGCGACCTGTTTCTGGCCTTCGCGCACAAGACGCTGGTGCAGCTTGTCATCGGTCAATACGCGCTCGATCGCCTGGGCCATATCATCGACATCCAAAGGATCGAAATATTCGGCGGCGTTGCCATAGATCTCCGGCAGACAAGTGGCATTACTGCTTACTACCGGGGCGCCCGAAGCCATTGCCTCTAGCCCCGGCAGACCAAAGCCTTCGCTCAGGCTAGGGAAAGCGTAAACGGCACAGTTCTCGAACAGCCAGCGAAGCTGCCCGTCACTGACAAAGTCGGTGAAAATCACGTCCGGTATGTCGTGCTTGCTGACGTAGCGCTCCATGCGCCGGTAGTTGGAGTCGGTCTTGCCGACAAGCGCCAAGTGAAGTTCTGGGTGCGACTGCTTCAGTTGGGCGTAGGCGTTGATCAGGCGGCGCAGATTCTTGTGGGGCGTCGGCCGCCCGACGTACATGATGAATTGCTTGCCCTTTAGCTCGCCATACGGTTCGGCCTTGGCAGTGACTTGGTCACCGGCTTCGTAGGTCACGGTGATCTTGCGGCTATTGGTGCGGGTAAACTTGGCGATGTCGTCTTTGACGAACTCGCTCGGTACGATGATATGACGCGATTTGTAGGCTACCCACTTGATGACTCGTTCGTACACCCATCGTTTCACGGCAAAGACGAATCGATTCTTGGCGGGGTTGCTAAAACGCAAGGTAGTCAAATCGTGCATGGTGGTGACGACCTTGCCAAAATACAGCACCGGCTGCTGGGTCATGCCGAAGTGCACCAGGCTAGGGCGTAGCCAGAACAGCTGCCAGGCGTAGCCGATTTGCTCGCCAAAGCCAAACTCCTTGAACCGGCAGGGTATCGCCGTAAAGCGCTTGCTCTTTGGCTTCCACCCATCCATGTCCTTAGGTTTTAGTAAGATGACATAGCGATGACTCAGGTCGTTATCGACTTCCTGAAGGTAATTTATCAGGCGCTCGATATAGCGACCGGTCGAGGTCCGCAGTTCGCGTGCATCAATAACAATAGTTTTCATGATTTCCTAAACGTTAATTTACGCCAAAAAGCCCGAAGCTTACGTAGATTATACGCGTTGGGCGGCAAGTCGTGCTCGATCATCTGCCAAATGTAGTCGTCGGACACCTTCTTATTCTTCTGGATGTGCCGTCGCTCACCAATCTTTTTGGGCAATAACATGGTTGCTCGCCAGTCGCCAGTCAACGCCGCCCAACCCTGGCCGCGTGTGAACGATTTTACGATGAATAGCGAATCGGCCAGCAGGAAGCGCCAGCCAATCCGGAACAGAAACCGGCGTGGCACATTCTTGACGAGCAGCAGGGGGAGGTTCTTCGTCGTCTGGTGTGTAGTGAATCCACGAATCTTGCCACTGGTTGCCCCAATTTGGTGATAGGCTACGGCCTTCGGCACATAGCGCACCTGCCAGGCAGACAATTGTGCCCGGAAGCTAATATCGACATCTTCGTAGTAGGCAAAGAAATCCTCGTCGAACAATCCGATTTCTTCGAACACCTTGACCCGATACAGGCTGGCCCCGCCGCTGGCCG
>CAZTXZ010000124.1:0-2541 GCA_964617895.1 uncultured Candidatus Saccharibacteria bacterium | reverse complement strand
GCGCGGAAATCTCACGCAGTGCCCCAGCAATGCCCGCCAGCGTATCGCTGTCGTCGACGTTCGACGGTCGGTGCAGCGTGACCACACCGTAGTGCTCAAAGCGCTGCTTCAGCGTCTCGCTCTCGAAGTCGCTGCGATCGACCTGCGCAAGCTTGTCGCGCTGGTAAAACAGGTTGTCGACCATGACATGGCCAACGAAGAAAATCCTGTCCGCCGGCTTGCCTTCGCGCAACAGGTTGTCGCGTCCGGCTGGTTCGGTCACGAAGAACCAGTCACTGATAGAATCGGTGACCAGACGATTGATTTCCTCGGGCATCTGCATGTCTCCGCTACGCAGTCCTGCCTCAACGTGAGCGACCGGGATGTGCAGTTTCTTCGCGACGATCGAGCAGGCCAATGTGGAATTAACGTCGCCGACGACCAGGGTGCAGTCGGGTCGCTCGGCCTGACAGATGCGTTCGTAGGCAACCATGATCTTTGCGGTCTGTTCGGCATGGCTGCCGCCGCCGGCTTCGAGATGGTAGTCCGGCTTAGGGATGCCAAGTTCCTCGAAAAACACATCGCTCATATCATGGTCGTAATGCTGCCCAGTATGGATGATTTGGTAGTCGAAGTCGCCGCTACGAGCATCGAGAGCCCGCACGATCGGCGCGATCTTCATGAAGTTAGGACGCGCTCCGGCAATCAGATGAAGAGTTCGTTTCGTGCGCCGTTCCGTTCCTTGATTTATTTCATTTTTGCGCCAAAACATTACGCCTAACTATAACATTGCTCAGGCGAGGTAATAGTCCCGGAAACGGAACAGGAACAGTGCCAGCAGCGCGACATAGGTCAGCACGAGCACTTCCAGATGGTGCTTTTCGGCAAAGGCCTGTAACTTCTTCAGCCAACCCTCGCGCGGTGGATTTGTTTGAAGATAGTTTATGGCGCCGTACCAGAATATTGGCACGCTGACGGCCCAAATGAACAGACAAAAGATGCAAACCCGGCCGATGACGTACAAACTCATACTAAAGAACCAGAGCGCAAATAATATGAGGATAGTGTTGACGACCATGAGAGCCTTGGAGAAAAACTTGGACGGTTTGCCGCCGCTGACTAGCAGCAGGCTGGCCATGAACAACATGGCGAACATGGCGATGCCAAGGAAAGCATTGGGGAAGCCGAACAGCGATGACCAGCGGTTACTCAGCACACCACCGCAATCAATGACCGGATTTAGGTCGCAGGCCAGGGCCTGAGTCGGTGCCTTCAGCATTTGCACCCGTTCAGCCGCCTGCCACATCGAAGCAATCAAGCCTATCAGGCTTCCGCCCAAGAGCACCCACGGATAATTCTTAATGATTTTGCTTGCCATGACTACCCCCGATCTTAAATGCTGCCTACATTATAGTCTCTGTAATCAAGCCTAATTAAATGGGCGCCGGTGGCGCCCATTCCAGGTTATTTTTTCTTCTTGTCGTCTTTGTCGTCGACTACTTCGCCTTCGACTGGACCATCTTTTTTGTCATCGTCCGATTTTTCGTCCTCGGCCGGTTTTTCTTCTTTGGCAGCGGCTTCGTACAGCTTGGCGCCGATAGGCATGATCTTGTCATTCAGCTCCTTGGCAGCCGCCTCCAGCGCATCCTTGTCGGCTTTTTCGTCACCGACGACTTTCTTGGCAGCTTCGAGCGCTTCGTCCAATGCCTTCTTGTCGTCGTCGCTTAGCTTATCACCATTATCGCTCTTGAGTTTCTCACCCTGATAAACGGCGCTGTCGAGCATGTTACGGGCCTCGACGGCCTCTTTCTTGGCTTTGTCCTCGTCGGCGTGAGCTTCGGCATCTTTGGCCATCTTTTCGACTTCAGTCTTATCGAGGTTACCTGAGCCCTGGATGGTGATGCTCTGTTCTTTACCAGTACCCTTGTCCTTGGCCGTCACATTCAGGATACCGTTGGCGTCGATGTTGAAGGTCACCTCGATCTGCGGTACGCCGCGTGGTGCCGGCGCGATACCATCTAGGACGAATCGACCGAGGCTCTTGTTGCCTTCGATCATTTCGCGCTCACCCTGGCCGACGTGGATTTCTACCTGTGGCTGGTTGTCGGCAGCGGTGCTAAAGACTTCGGATTTGCTGGTCGGAATGGTAGTGTTACGGTCAATCAGCTTGGTCATGACGCCACCCATGGTCTCGATACCCAAGGACAGTGGTGTCACGTCTAGCAGCAATACGTCCTTGACGTCGCCCTGCAGCACACCGCCCTGAATGGCTGCGCCAACGGCTACGACCTCGTCCGGGTTCACGCCCTTCATCGGGTCCTTGCCAAAGATTTTCTTAACCTTTTCTTGAACGGCTGGCATGCGGGTCATACCACCGACGAGCACCACGGCGTCAATGTCGCTCGCCTTAAGCCCAGCGTCCTTGAGGGCCTTCTCGCAGGGGTCAGCAGTCTTGTCAATCAGTTCGCCGACCAGGTTCTCCAGCTTGGCACGGGTCAGTTTATGTTCAAAGTGCTTCGGGCCATCGGCATCGGCAGTCAAGAATGGCAGGTTGACGTCGAC
>CAZTXZ010000123.1:0-2578 GCA_964617895.1 uncultured Candidatus Saccharibacteria bacterium | reverse complement strand
TGTGCCCATGGCTTGGCCGATTTTCTCGAAATCGGAGTCGGTCAGGTTGCCGGTTCGGAGGGCCCAGGCGTCCACGCCGGATTCCATCGACAGCAGTCGGTCAACCAGCTGTTCCTTGCTCATTTCCAGGCTGAATAGCAGCACCGGTTCTTTGGACTGGACGGCGACGTTGTGGGCCAGGTTGAGGGCAAAAGCCGTCTTACCCATGGATGGACGGGCGGCAAGGATGAACAGGTCGCTGCGCTGCAAGCCGGCCAACATGTTGTCCATGTCCTTGAAGCCGGTCGGAATACCGCGGATCTTTTGCTTGTCCTTATGAAGATCGTCGAGACGCTCGAAGCTTTCGGCCAAGATGGTTTCCAGGCTGACGATGTTTTGCTTGATGTGTTGCTGACTGACCTCAAATAGCCGGGTTTCGGCCTCTTCGACCAGTTCCTTGACGCTCTTGGCCTCGTCGCTGCCGACATCAGAAATGGTCTTGCCGGCGCCAATCAGACGACGACGCAGGGCTTTTTCGGCGATGATTTCGGCGTATTGCTCGGCGTGGGCGGCCGTTGGCACGAAATTGGTCAGTTCCGTCAGGTAAGCCGAGCCGCCGATCATATCGAGGTAACCGCTGCCCTTGAGCTGATCGGACAGCGTCAGGACATCGATGGCGCTTCGCTTTTCGTATAATTTTTGGATGGCTTCGTAGATATGGCGGTGGCGAGCGTCAAAAAAATCATCGGGGTGGACCAGATCGGCGACCTTGACGATAGCATCGCCGTCAATTAGGATGGCGCCCAATACCGAAGCTTCCGCGTCTAGGTTCTGCGGTTGTTTGGCGGTGGCCGAATTATCGTCCATGGCGATCCTGCCTGGTAAGCATCACATCTCCCTCGTCTGTCTGACTATGATTCTAGCAGCTCTGCGCCGCCAAAAATATTGCTTACGTTTGTTAGCGAAGAAGTATCGTTCGTCGCCGGTTTGGGCGAGAGGCTGGTGACCACTTCATCCTCGACCGGCGGCGATTTGGCCGGGGCGCCGGTTTCGCCCTTGACGCATTCTATGGTCAGTTTGGCGCCGGTCAGCTCCTCGAGTATAGTAGCGATGATTTGTCGATTCTTGGCTTCCTGGATGCGTTTTTGGTGAAAGGCGTACTGGAAGGCGAGCGTCAGGTGGTCGCCGTCAAGTTGTGGTTGAGCGAGGCGCAAAATACCATATATGGTGTTGTGCTTGCTCTTGAGGGCATCGAGTACACCGGGCCAGACATTGGTAATGTCGACATCGGTACCGGTGTTCAATTTAGGGTTGGCGGCGGGCTTGGTGCTCTTGGGAGATTCCTCTACCCTAGACGATACTTCAGGCTTGTCGGCAATCTGGGATGATTTGGCCTCGGCCGGGCTGGCTTGCTGGCTGGGCGCCTTGGCGGTGGTGGCCTTGACAGTCTTGGCTGAGTTAACGGGGGTAGTCGTGTCACTGCGAGGTAAGGCTGCGCGTAATAAAACTATCTCGAGCAAGCGTTCCGGCTCGGCCGAAGCCGGCACATCGATGAGTCGCGCTAACAGGTCGAGCAGCTCTTCGCGGCTTGGGCCGGTGCTGGTGTCGGCCAGGACGTCCGTTCGAATCAGCTGTCCGAGTTGTTTGGCGATGGCGCTGGCTTGGTAACCTTGCGTCGTCAGTCGTGACAACAGACTGACGATAGCTGTGCTGTCGCCGTGGTAGACAGAAGTCAGTAACTCACGCAGACCGGTTTCGGAAGGTATGCCGAGGACATCCCGGATGGTTTCATCAGTGATTTTTTCGCCGCGACTGGCGGCTTGATCAAGCAGGCTGATGCTGTCGCGAAAACTGCCTTCGCCGTGCGCGGCGATCAGGCCCAGGGCTTCATCGGTGACCTTGATTTTTTCTTCGTCGGCGATGTGGCGCAGATGGGCAATTACCTTGGCCGGTTCGACCGGACGGAAGGTGTGGCGTTGGGTACGGCTGATAATGGTCTCCGGTAGTTTATGCACCTCGGTAGTAGCCAGGATGAAGACGACATGGGCTGGGGGCTCCTCGAGTGTCTTGAGCAGCGCGTTGAAGGCTGGTGTGGTTAGCATGTGCACCTCGTCGATGATGTAAACCTTGAATTTGCCTTGCGAGGGCGCAATCGCGACTTTCTCTCGCAGGTCGCGGATTTCGTCGATGCCACGGTTACTGGCGGCATCAATTTCGATGATGTCCAGATAGGTATCTTCGCCGGTGTAATCCAATTGATTGATACGATGGGCCAATATACGAGCGATGCTCGTTTTGCCGACGCCCTTCGGCCCGGTAAACAAATAAGCATGGCTGAGAGCGCCGCTTTTTAGTGCGTTCTCTAGAGTGGTCGTCACGTGTTCTTGGCCGATGACTTCGTCCAAGCTGCGCGACCGGTATTTACGATATAGCGCCTGCCCCATTACGGTTACATTATACGCATCTTCAAACCGCTTGTCTGTTGTCATTTACGACGCTATGTGGAGGCTGAGCGAGTAGTTCTTGGATCGTCCGGGCATTTTCGATTATGGCCGTTCCATTCAGCTCGGTCGCGGCCTTGTCGGCCTGGGATGCGTAG
>CAZTXZ010000122.1:0-2628 GCA_964617895.1 uncultured Candidatus Saccharibacteria bacterium | reverse complement strand
GTGGTCAAGTGGACGGCCGGGGGCGGATCGAATGAATACACGCTCGTATCAATGGCCTGAGCCTGCTCATTGTCGGCCGGCTTGATAAGGGCGTTTGCGACGGATATGTGCGTGACGTGTCGAACGAGATTACCAGGGATGTTGACTGCAAAAACGACACCGGTAATCACGCCATGGACTACGGCTACCGTTCCCCGGTAGATACCCCCAACTACTGCGCCACCAATCGAAGCCACGAACTTTCCGGCGCTCATCAGTCCTCCGCCGATAGCACGCACTACTCCAAATGCGACGCTACCGGCATCCACGACGGCGTTAGCTACTCCGGTCAGACCTTGTGTGACGACATTCGTCGTGCCCAATAGTTCGCCACCACCGAGAGAATCAAACGAATAATTACTGCCTACTTGGGCGCCGCCACCACCGCCCAAAGAGCCGGAAATGAACGAAGGCAACAAAAGAAGGCTGGCAAGCATTATCAAGCCAACAATTACACTTCCCAACCGGTTTAACAACAAATCCATACTGCCGAGAATACGCTCCGCGCTTACTCCGTTGCTGTGAGATTTTACATTATACTCTCATTTTGCCAAATGTGCACGGATACAGACTGATATGAGAGTCTTACTGGTTGCCAGGAGGGGCTCGACCTTGCTTTGCAACCCTTCGGGCTTCGGGCGGCCAAAGCCCACTGGGCTTTGTCGTTCGAGCCCCGCGCGAGCCAAAGCTTTGGCTCGCTTCTTGGCACCAAATGAAAAAGCCCTACACCTATCGGCGTAAGGCTTCTTCATTGGAGGGCCAGGAGGGACTCGAACCCTCGACATTCTGCTTAAGAGGCAGACGCTCTAACCAGCTGAGCTACTGGCCCTCGTCGCGATGCGACGACTGACTGCGTTGCGCCAAAGTTAGCTTGTCGCTATCTTTGGCGAACTCCGACTGTCGTCAATCGCGCCTCCCAAAATCCCAATCAGTCGCTTGCGCTCCTTGGATTAGGATTTTGCATAGCTGCAGGTGCGTAAAACGCAAAGCAACGAGTGCAACTTTATCAAATTACCCCTGTTTTGGCAACCCCTGGCAGATATCTCTTTTATCAAGACGCTCAGTGGTGTAGCATAAGCATATTAACCAACGGAGGGCATATGCTCCACAATCTATTCGCAGCGTACTCATACTCATACGACACCACGACGACTTCGGCGAGTTCCGGCTCTTTCGTTGGCGGGGCATTGTTTTGGCTAGTCATCCTAGCGGTGACTATCTTGGCGGTCGCTGGCATGTGGAAGGTTTTCCAAAAGGCAGGCCGGCCGGGCTGGGCGGCAATCGTGCCGATTTATGACACATGGGTCCTGTTCGAAATTGCCGGCAAGCCCGGTTGGTGGGCTTTACTGTCGCTGATCCCGTTCGTGAACATCGTCGTTGTCGTACTGCTGATCATCGCCTACATCGAGATAAGTAAGCAGTTTGGCAAGAGCGGTGCGTTCGCTTTGCTTCTGATATTCTTGCCATTCATAGGCTGGCCGATGCTCGGATTTGGTGATGCCAAATACATGGGTGAAGCAGATGCCAGTGACACGCCTGCAAGTGGGGATACGGCTTCGTTTAGCCCTAAACCAGCAGCTACGGAGCCGACGGTCGAAACACCAACTCCAGACACCACGCCTGACAATAAGAGTGACTCTGAAGGATCGAACGACTCCGGCACGCCGACCCCCCCAAGCAACCCCAGCGCATAAGAATCGATGCTCGTTCAGTAAGGGCAACATCCCGCTCTGTTACAATTAATGCCATGAAACTGTTGAATGGCTCAGAATTGGCCGGCTACATCAAAGAGCGGCAGGCGAAGCAGGTGCGCGCATTGCGCCAGGCATCTGGGGTCGAGCCCAAGCTGGCCATCGTGGTGGCCAAGGATGACCCCGTAATCGAAACCTATGTCCGGCTCAAAAATCATTATGGCGCCGATATCTTGGTCGATGTCGACATTCACCGGGTACCACAAGCGGAGGTGCCCGGTTTGCTCACTAAACTGAATCAGGACGAGACCGTGCACGGCATCATCGTGCAGCTGCCGCTCGAGGACGTAACGCAGACCGACGAGATCGTGAACTTGGTTGCTCCGCAAAAGGACGTCGATGCACTTGGCAAAAACGCCGCGTTCGAGCCGGCGACACCCATGGCCATCCTGTGGCTGCTGGCTGGCTACAATGTCGACCTCAGGGGCAAACAAGTGCTGCTGATTGGCCGCGGCAAATTGGTCGGCGCACCCTTAGAAAAACTACTTCAGGGCATGGGCGTGGACGTTACGACGATTGACCGCCAAACAGGTGAGTTGGCCAAATACACGGCCGAAGCGGACGTCATCATCACGGCCACGGGCAGCCCGGCAATTTTATACTCCGAAATGATCAAACAGGGTGCGGTGGTGGTCGATGCTGGCGTTGCCAGCGAATCCGGCAAGACCGTCGGCGATTTAGCTAACGATGTCTATGACCGGCAAGATTTGACCATCACGCCGCAAAAGGGCGGGGTGGGCCCGCTGACAGTCTGCGCTCTTTTCGATAATGTCATCCGGGCGGCAAGGAACGTGGCCGACGCCGCAGAACCGGAAGTTTAGCAAGGCATGAAAATCGG
>CAZTXZ010000121.1:422-2660 GCA_964617895.1 uncultured Candidatus Saccharibacteria bacterium | reverse complement strand
CTAGTAGTGAGCTTATTAGGCTAATCAATCGCAACAACGAGGTCCAACGCTTCAATATCATCGTAAAGGCCGACGTACAGGGCTCGCTGACATCCGTTATCAACAGCCTTAAGGCGCTGGATACCAACGAGGTAGCTACTCAGGTGGTAAGTACGGGCGTCGGTGCCATCAGCGAAAACGATATTCATCTTGCCCAAACCAGCCAGGCGATAATTTACGGCTTCAACGTTACCATGCCAAGTAATATTAGGCAGGCCGCCAGTCGCGATAAAGTCAACGTACGATTATACAACGTCATATAAGAGCTAATCGATAACGTAAGGGCCGAAATGAGCGACCTGCTACTACCACAGGTGGTCGAAACTGACTTGGGACGGCTGGTCGTCCGGGCTGTCCTCAAGACTACCAAGACAGAGGTAATCTGTGGCGGCGAGGTTACCAAAGGCACCCTCAGGTCACCTTCATTCGCTCGTGTCATGCGTGGCGATGAGAAACTGGCCGAGGTAGAGGTCACCATGCTAAAACGTGGTCCGCAGGAGACAAAAGAGGTGAACGAGGGTGAAATGTGCGGCTTAAGTTTCAAGACCGAGACCAAGGTGGAGCTGCAGGAGGGGGACCGACTCGAGCTCTTCCAGCGAGAAACTGTTGAGCGGCATCTCTAATGGTACAATAAGAAATATGAACCCAAGCGATAACTCATCACCGAATCCACTCCGAATCGACAACAATCTTTTGGTAGAGTTGGGCCTTAATGGTCTACCGCCTCACGAAAAGACAGGATTCCTTAATCATATCTATGAAACGCTAGAGATGCGGGTCGGTATCCGCCTGGCCGATCAGATGACGAACGAGCAGCTGGATGAGTTTGAAACCTTCTATAACGCCAAGGACGATGCCGGCGCATTCCGTTGGCTAGAGACGAACTTCCCGAACTACAAAGAAATCGTGGCCGATGAGTTCAGTAAACTGAAGGGTGAAATTGCTCAGCAGGCGCCACAGATTCTGGCGGCTAGTCAGCAACAGCAGGCAGCTGCAGCGCAACCTGCCCCGACGCCCGAGCAGCAGCCCATGCCACAGCAGCAACCATATCCTCAGCAACAGGACTACGCCCAGCAGCCTTCTGTGGTCGCGCCGACACAACAGCCCCCTGTAGATGATGGTACGCTGTACGTTGCCCCACAGCCTCAGCCCCAGCAACCGCCCGTCCAGCCGCAACAAGTGCCTCAGCAGCCTGACACTCAGCCCTATGCACCACCCGCCTATCCGCAGTCTCAGCCGAGGCCAGACTCTGGCTCGACGCAGCCGCCTCAGCAATATCCGCCGCAATACCCACCACAGCAGCAGCCACCCATCCCACCCACTCAACAGTGGTAGCTAGTCGTTTATCAGTCTTTGGCCGTAGCCTCTAATAAATTCGGCTACGGTCATTTCTTTTTTGCCGGCAGGCTGGAGTCTGTCGATCCATAGGGTACCATTGGCAGTAACTACACCTAGATGACCTATCTCGCTGACTATATCGAGCTCGCCAGGGGCTGCACCAGATGCCTGGCTGGGTACGGCGTGTGACTGCGTGATGATAACTTCCAGTCCACCCAGCGTTGTGTGTGACCGCGGCCAGCCCGCGTAAGCCCGGATTTCACGCTCGAGTTGTTCAGCGGTCTTGGCCCAGTTAATGGCCCCATCCTGCTTGGTAATTCGTGAATCATAGGTTGCAGCCTGCTCATCTTGGGGCAGGGCGACAACATCACCCTCGAGGACTCCGGGCAGTAGCTCATGTAGCATTGCGGCGCCGATCTCAAGCAACTCATCGGCAAGTCGCTGCTTTGTCTCGGTGCCATCGAGCGGTACGACCGTCTGGGCGTACACCGGGCCGGCGTCCATCTCTTTTGCCAGGCTCATCAGGCTGACGCCAGTTTTCTGTTCGCCAGACAGAAGGGCGCTCTCCAGCGGGATGGGGCCTCGATGTTTAGGCAGCAAAGAGGGGTGAACATTGATTATACCCAAGGGGAATATGTCTATAATAGACTGCGGTACGATCTTCCCGTAGGCGACCAGCACGGCGGCCTCCGCTCGAAAATCTCGCAACTTATCAGCGATGTCGGCAGGCTTATCCGGTGACAGCAAGGGGATGCCATGTTCTTCGGCAACATCGGCGATTTCCAGCCTCCGTACCTTATGAGTGCTATTTATATGTTCGTTATTTACGACTATGGCTGCAATGTCATAACCATCTGCAAT
>CAZTXZ010000121.1:0-412 GCA_964617895.1 uncultured Candidatus Saccharibacteria bacterium | reverse complement strand
TGCAATCAGCTGTCGAATAACTTGGTTATCCGTCGTGGTGCCGGTAGCGATGCGCTCGTTACCAAAGAAGACTATTCGCTTGGACATCTTCCGCATAGTTTAGTTCCTCAAGTTTGCCATCTTTGTCTAGTCGGAAAAATGCCTCGGGCGAGTCCTTGATGCGGTCGATGAAAACGATGCCGTTGGTGTGGTCGATTTCGTGCTGGAAGACTCGTGCCAAAAAGCCTTCGGCCGTAACACGGAATGGTTTGCCTTTAATGTCGAGCGCCTTGACGCGGACCTTTTCGTAGCGTGGCACTTTGCCGTAGATGTTCTTGACGCTGAGGCAGCCGTCGAAGTCCTCGCCGTGTTTGCCCTCGGATTTAGTGATTTTTGGATTTCTCCGGTCGGTGTATTCGTGGTCGTTTTTGTC
>CAZTXZ010000120.1:0-2707 GCA_964617895.1 uncultured Candidatus Saccharibacteria bacterium | reverse complement strand
CGACCTTGGTGTGGGTCGACTCGCCTAATTTCATGATGGAGCCTTTGCCGAACTGCTTCTCGATACTCTCCAGCGCCAGGCCTAACGCCTTGGATTTACCCTCCGCCGAAGGGTCGACCGCTGCCATTTTCTTCTCATCCTTTTTTGTCGCCATAGCCGTATAACCTCCACTTACGTTAAGTCTTCAAACTCTCTGTTATCAGTATATCAAAGATACTCCGGCTATCACCGGCCCGCAAGCTGGTATATCACAGTGCTCGTGCTTACTTATAGGCAGTCACGAACATTCCTGATAAAATAGGCTTCAAAGGATGGGCAACACTGAAGTGCAAATAAAAACCGACCGCTTTTGCCAGTTGCGACCGCAGGGAGAATCGCTGTGCGCATAGCTGATTCGTTGGTCGAAAAACTACTCCGGGAAAGTGGCAAAGTCACCGATGAGCAGATAGCCAAGCTGCACGAGCAAGAGGCCAAGGAGAAGAAACCTCTCCAAGATTTGGCGCTCAAAGAGAACCTGCTGAACGAGCGCGAACTGACGCAGCTGTATGCCAAGGAAATCGACGTCCCGATGATCGAGCTCAACACTCGCGAGATCAAGAAAGAAATCCTGAAGACGCTGCCGGAACGCATTGCCCGCCAATATCACGCGGTCGTGTTCGGCGTGGACGAGAATGGCACCAAGCTCGTGGCCATGGAAGACCCCGACGATATCCAGGCCCTCAACTTCTTGCAGAAACAGCTCGGCAACGACATCCGCGTCTACATTACCCTCAGTAGTTTGCTACAAGGCGCGCTCGATCAATACCGCGAGAACATCGGCAACGAACTGACCAAGGTCATCTCCGGCGAAGATTCGCCCGAAGAGGTCGAAGAGGTCGACGAAAATGATTTGGCCGAGGATTCGCCGATTGCCCAGACCGTCAACCTGCTGATCGAGTACGGGGTCAAATCGGGCGCCAGCGACATCCACATCGAACCGCGCGAGACGTTCGTCATCGTTCGCTATCGCGTCGACGGCGTACTGCGAGAGGCCAACAAGCTGCCGCGCAAAGTACTCAATGCCCTGGTCAGCCGTATTAAGATCTTGAGCAATCTGAAAATCGATGAGCACCGCGCGCCACAAGACGGCCGCTTCAAAGTGCAGGTCAGCGGCAATGTCTATGCCCTGCGCGTCTCTACCCTGCCCGTCACCGATGGCGAAAAAGTGGTCATGCGTATCCTTAACGAAACTAGCAAGGCCGCTGACTTTGGCGAGCTGGGCTTTTGGGGCGAAGCACTCGACATCCTGGAGCACGCCATCATCCAGCCGCACGGTATGATCCTGGTCACCGGACCGACCGGTTCCGGCAAATCCACCACTTTGTTCTCTGTTCTATCCAAGCTCAATACGCCAGATGTCAACATTAGTACCGTCGAAGATCCGGTCGAGTACCGCATACCAGGTGTCAACCAGACGCAGGTGAACCCAGTCGCCGGCATGACCTTTACGAATGGCTTGCGCGCCCTGCTCCGCCAGGACCCCAACATCATCATGGTGGGAGAGATTCGTGACGGCGAGACGGCCGAACTGGCCGTGCAAGCCGCCCTGACCGGCCACCTGGTCTTCAGTACGCTGCACACCAACAACGCCGCGACCTGCCTACCGCGTTTGCTCGACATGAATATCGAGCCGTTTTTGATTGCCAGCACCGTCCGCGTCGTCATCGGCCAGCGCTTGGTCCGACGCCTTTGCGTCGAGTGCCGCGAAGTCTATCAGCCAAACGACGAAGAACTGAAGCACCTGGCCAAGACCTTCTCGTTGACGGCCGAGACTTTCAAGCAGATCCACGAGCTAGAAACCCAAGCCCTCGATGGCGGTATCGGCAAGGGCAACACCGACAAATCCCCCAGCAGCACCCTGAGCACCACCACCTCCGCCATAACCCGCCTGTTCAAAAATCATGAAGACGGCTGCAATGCCTGCAACCACACCGGTTTCAAGGGCCGAATCGGCATTTACGAAGTTTTACACAACAGCGAAGAGGTCCAAAAACTTATCGTCAGCAATGGCACCAGCGACAATATCCAAACCGAGGCCGTAACCGAGGGCATGTTGACGATGCAGCTCGACGGCTTCATTAAAGCGCTACGCGGCGAGACCACGATCGAAGAAGTGTTGCGCGTCACCATCGAGAAGTAGTAGCGTAAGATTATGAATTTTAAATACAAAGCCCAAACCAAAGATGGCAAATCCATCAGCGGCACTTTCGAGGCGGCCAACCGCGACGCCCTCATAGCCGCCCTGGCCCGTCAGGGTGCCAAGCCCATCCTAATCGAGGTCGATACCTCCAAGAAGAAGGGCGGGTTCAAATTCTCGGGCAATCTGGGCAAGCCGAAGGTCCGCTTGCGTGAGCTGATGATATTCACGCGCCAGTTATCGACCATGGTCTCGGCCGGCGTGCCCCTAACCCGCGCCCTGTCCACCCTCCAGGAACAAGCGGAAACCAAGTATTTCAAATCGGTCATTGCCGACATAACCAAAGAGGTCGAATCTGGCCAATCCCTCGGGGATACGTTTGCTAAATTCCCGGATGTTTTCTCCGAGGTCTACATAAACATGGTCAAGGCCGGTGAGTCTGGCGGTATCCTGGACGAAATCCTGAAGCGTGTCGCCACCCAGACCGAAAAGGACGCCAGCATCCGCAAGAAGATCAAGGGCGCCATGACC
>CAZTXZ010000119.1:0-2714 GCA_964617895.1 uncultured Candidatus Saccharibacteria bacterium | reverse complement strand
GTGGCGTTCGGGGTAGGCCTCGGTAATCATGAAGCGGAGCTTGTCCTGGTATTTCGGTTCCTCCAGCACGTCCGCCAGTTCGCTAAGGTACGCGTAGACAGCCGGCCAACCGCGGCTGTTATTGTGGGTGACCGCGTCGTATTTCAGGTCTTCGCCCTCGACGTATTCCGGGTTGATACCATCATCGGACAGCAGTGGTTCCTTGGCCATCCAGTACACGGCATCAACCCTAAAGCCGTCGACACCCAGATCGAGCCAGAAGCGCATCGCCTTTTGCATGGCCACGCGAACCTCTGGGTTGCTCCAATTGAGGTCGGGCTGCTTGACGTCAAAACTATGCAGATAAAATTGCTCGCGCTCTTGGCACCATTCCCAGGCGGATTCGCCGGTCAGGGCGTCACGCCAGTTGTTGGGCGGTATCGGCAGGTAAGTATCAGGGTTGATGATGGCATCTCGCCAGATGTACCAATCGGCGTACTCATTATCGCGCGAAGCCCGGGACTGCTTGAACCACTCATGCTCGTCCGACGTGTGGTTTGGCACCAGGTCGATGATGACCTTGATGTCATGCTCGGCGGCTTCGGCCAGTAATGCTTTGAAATCGTTCAGCGTCCCGAACATCGGGTCGACGTCGCAGTAATCGGCAACGTCGTAGCCAAAATCGGCCATCGGCGAAGGATAAAATGGCGATAGCCAGATAGCGTTCACGTGCAAGCTTTTCAGGTAGGGCAGCTGAGCCGTGATACCCGGCAAATCTCCAATACCGTCGCCATTGGTATCAAAAAAACTGCGCGGGTAGATATGATACACGATGGCGCCCTCGGGCCATCGGCTAGTTCGGTCGCTGTCAACAGATGGATTTGTCACGTGGCCAGTATACTTGTCTTGCAATTGTCAATGCTGTGAAATATCACTCGTTACGACTTAGCATGCCCGGACGGATAGCGCACTACGTGCTTTTCCGCGCAAACATGCTAGAAGTAAACTTCTGCGTGTGTTTTCGCTACACCGACCTACCTTCGGCAGGCCCGCAACTTCTACCATGCCAGCGCAGCTGTCAGGTGAAGATTGCCTTGCAAAATGCCACCGGCATTTTTCACACCGACCCTCTTTTAGGGTCGTCAGTTCGAATCTATCCAGGCCACGAAAAAACCGAGCACAAGGCTCGGCTCTTTCGTGGTACGCCCGGACGGATTCGAACCGCCGACCCTCTGTTCCGAAGACAGATGCTCTAATCCACTGAGCTACGGGCGCATACAAGGTTTGATGCTACTTTAATCTATGGATTATCTCCAGTGGATTAGAGCATCGCTCCATTTTTGATTTACCGGCTGCGCCTTGGCACTGAGCTACGGGCGCATCTGCCCATTTTACCACTTCTAGAACAATTTTACCCCTGTAAAGCTCCAAAAGTAAGATAATGCACAGCATAAGCGAGCCAATATGCGTAGCATAGGAGACATGAAGGGAGGTTGTATGTACGAAGGACAAGCAACAAATTGCCGCGACGACGTTGTTATCCGAAATGATTGGTTTACAGCCAATCGGACCGGCGTAGTCGTATTAAACGCACGTATAGCTTAAGTTAAGACCTTATAGGAGGAATATATATGGGATTTATTGTTGCAATTATTTTAGGAGGATTCGTAGGTTGGTTGGCAGCTCGGCTGTTGGGGCGTGATGAGGGAGTCTTGATGAGCATCGTCATCGGGATTATCGGTTCGTTCTTGGGTGGCCTTGTTTCGCGGATGTTCACGGGCGCAGATAATGCTATATTGGCGTTCACTTGGGTCGGCCTGTTCTGGTCGTTCATCGGCGCGCTCATTTTGGTCGGCATCATGAACATGGTGCAACGCCCCCACCACAACATCTAGATAGCTTCGGAACCATTTGTGATGAGAGCCCGCTTCGGCGGGCTCTTCTCGTGAGGGACGACGTTTCCATTATTAGAAATCAAAGAGCCCCGCGCAAGTTTTGCGCGGGGCTGGCGGGGTAAATCGCCTATGTCCGTGGTGGTTTTGGTTATGAGCGCTAGCTCATAGGTGTTGACGACTCACTCATGTCCTCGCTCTGGTTTTGGCTCGGCTTCTTTTGTGAGCCACCTCGTTTGCCCTGTGTCTTTCCGCGCTTGTTTGGCATATATATCCTCCCTTATTACGCATGTCCGAGTATAGCCGCGCGATAAGATTTTAGCAGTGAGCTTTCTTATAGTGCTGGCTCAGTCCGCTAGGGCCGGCCCTCGATGTAATTCATGGGGTTGACTGGCGAGTCATTGAGCCTGATCTCGAAATGTAAGTGAGGCCCGGTCGAGACCCCGGTCGAGCCTTCGGTGCCTAACTTAGTCGTGGTATCTACGGGTTGTCCGACGTTAACGGATATGGAGTACATGTGGCCATACACCGATGTTATGCCATTGCCGTGGTCGACGATTACGTGATTACCAAGTGCGTGAGAGGAGTAAATGACCTTGATGACCTTGCCTTGCTTGAACGGATGGATAGGTGTCACACCGGATGGCTTGCCATCGCTGATGTCTATTCCTGTGTGGATGGGCTGGTAAGGTGGCTCCGGAACGCCGAACAGCGTGGTTATGGCTCCGTGAATCGGCCAAATCACGCGATTATCGGCCGGCGGCACGAGAGGGGCGGGAATCTTTTGCGTGGTCAAGTGGACGGCCGGGGGCGGATCGAATGAATACACGCTCGTATCAATGG
>CAZTXZ010000118.1:0-2727 GCA_964617895.1 uncultured Candidatus Saccharibacteria bacterium | reverse complement strand
GTCCTTAGTCAGCTGGATGCCGGTAGCCGCCTGCTCTTGTAATTCCATATCGACGTCCAGGTTGTCGGCGTCCTTGACGATTTGTGATTCCAGCGACTCACGAATCTCATATTCCTCCAGCAGCTCGGCAAACTCACCTGCCAGACTCGTGCCTTCGAGCATGTCGTGTAGCGCCTTGGACTCATCGCGCTTGACGTACTGGCGCGACAAATAATCGACATCACCCGTCCGGCTCTCGGCAATATCGTGGGCGACGGCCATTTTCACTATCTTGCCGGTGTCGACTTTTTTGTCCTGCCGGGCTGCGATGATAAGCGCGATCCAGGCCACGCGGAACATGTGTTCGCTGTTGTTGGCGACATTCGCCATGTGGAACCTCTGCCATTGCCGCTGCATGTGTCGCAACGAACCGAGTTCGTATAGTAATTCGATATCTCTATTCATACAAAGATTGTAACAGATTGACGTAAGCCTCTGGATTATCCCACAAGTGGTTGTGTCCGCCCGGCATTGAAACGTAGGTATGTGCTGTATTTGTAGCTTGTACGAGCGCTGTAGGTTCGCAGTAGGTATCGTGCTGGTTACGGACAAAGATATGCCGAGCGGGCGCGAGCTTGTCGAGTGCGCGTAGCGGATCGCGCCAGCCCGGGATCATCCGGATGGTCTGGGCAAGGTTGAGCGTGTAAGCGCCGTGGACGACAGAGTTAGTTAACCAGGTGGCGAATGGGTAGCTGTGATAATCGTAACGCAGGGTCATTTTGAGCGAGTCGAACAAGGTCCGCCCTGGCCAATAGGTATAGCCAAGGTGCAGGACGAGTTTGGCGCGTGCATTTTGCGGCACGAGATAACAGGCCGCCGAGTGGGCGATGATGATATCCGCACCTCGGACATCCCTGGTAGTCGTATAGCCACGAGAATCAAGTTGTTTACGCAGCTTGCGACCAAACCACGGTCCCTCACTGAAACCGTACATGATGGCAACGCGTGGTGATTTGGGCATGACTTAAAGTTTAGCAGTTGTTGCTGCGATCATCGTTCGCAAATATCCTGATGACGCTCGCCGTACATCCGGTTCAGCTCGGCTCCCTGCTGCACATAATCAAGCTTTTCCAGGCTGGGCGCTAGCAGATAGCTGGCTATTCCCAGGTGGGTGACGGCTCGGAAGGACTTGCGCGCTCTGTGGTAGTCATCCGGATGAAGGTTTATCGACTCCGGGTCCAGTAAAATTTCCGTTCCCAGCGCCGCCTCGCAGCGTTGAGCCAGCTTGCCACTGCTGACGGGTGCTATGAAACCCTCGTCGATTAGCCGTGCTGCCCGGCTGGCCGAACGAGTCAGTTTGGTGGCGTCCTTGACGTGTCGGCGCTTGTTGCCCCCGGTATCGGCTACCTTGCCCAAGCTGCAAGTAAGCTGTCTGAGGGCTTCGGTCTGCGGATAATCGATCAGATCGTTGGCATTGCACAGGTTGAGTGTATCGCGGCCGATCATGAGTACCTTGCGATGGAAGCGCATGGCAGCCAATTTATGCTCTGGCGCGGCGGCGCGCTCGATACTTTTACGAATGTCTTTGTAGGGCATGCGGGTAAGGACCTTTGCGCCGAATTCGGCCATGGCATCGACAGGTGCTGCCGGCTCGCCATGCACGAAGACATCGATGGCCGATTCATGCCATTCGAGCTCGCGTGAGGGGTCGTAGGTGCGGGGCAAATCGAGCACTGCCCGAATCAGTTTTCCCTGTTTGTACATCAGAGTAAAATATTATATCGTTGCATGATAGTCAATGATGTAATTGTGCGGACGTACGACGAGGGTCACATATCTAGGACGAGGCTGACCGGACAGTGGTCGCTGCCCATGACATCCGGGTGGATGTCGGCGGACATGACTCGGCTTTTCAGGCTTTCGGATACCAAAAAATAATCGATCCGCCAGCCGACGTTACGGGCCCGGGCGTTGGCGAAGTGACTCCACCAGGTGTAATAACCATTGCCCTGCTTGAACATCCGGAAAGTGTCGACGAAACCGGCCGCCAGCCAGTTGTCGAAGCCGTGACGCTCCTCGGCCGTGAAGCCTTTCTTGCCTATGTTCGGCTTGGGGTTGGCCAAATCATCCTCGGTGTGTGCGACGTTCATGTCGCCGCAATAAATCACCGGTTTTGACTGTTGAAGCTTGGCGCAGTAGGCAATCATGGCGTTGTCCCATTGCTGCCGGAGCGGGATGCGGGTTAGGTCGTCCTTGGCGTTGGGGGTGTAGGCCGTCACGACGTAGAAATCATCGAATTCGGCGGCGATGACACGGCCTTCGCGGTTGGCGTCGCCGTAGCCGTCCTTGACCAGTCCGTGGGCCTCGGCGATGTCGTCCGGGATATCATAGATGACATTTAGCGGCTCGAACTTGCTGAAGATTGCCGTGCCGCTGTAGCCTTTCTTGCCCTTGGACGAGTTCCAGTATTCGGTATATTCGGGCAGGTCAATGACGGCTTGCCCCTGCTCGGCTTTGGTCTCTTGCAGGCACAAAATGTCCGGCTGGTGAGCCGAGATGAATGGTAGGAAGACTTCTTTCTTGACGACGGCACGGATGCCGTTCACATTCCAGGAATATATATTCATGAATGTGATTATAGCGCGCCCGGGCGGAGGAGCGAACTAACGCTTTGTCACGAAGGTGCGGTTTACGGCTACGAACTTGTCTATTTTAGATTCGGTAAAGAAATCGTTGACGCTGACAGCC
>CAZTXZ010000117.1:0-2746 GCA_964617895.1 uncultured Candidatus Saccharibacteria bacterium | reverse complement strand
TTTCTCATCGCGCAGGGCCAAAATGTGTGAATTTTGACTCTGGCTGCTCTTTTCCCTTAAAACTACATGACTCATTACAAGGCCTCCTTGTCTGACTCACGCAGCTTTGGCTTCTCGATGATACGGTCAAGCGTGAAGCGCTTGCGAGCGCTGATGGGACGAGTCTCGGTGATAGCGACCTTGTCGCCGACCTGGGCCTCATTCTTTTCATCGTGCGCCATGAACTTCTTGCTCACCGTATATTGTTTGCGGTAAAGCGGGTGTGTCTTGCGGGTTCGGACCGTAACGACGATGGTCTTGTCGGTCTTGTTGCTAGACACTGTACCGATAATTGTCTTCGCCATTACTTGGCCTCCTTAACTTCCATGAGACAAACCTCACGGTTTTTCTCATCGCGCAGGGCCAAAATGTGTGAATTTTGGCTCTGGCTGCTCTTTTCCCTATTAATATTTAGGCAAAGCATTACTTTGCCTCCTTAACTAGTTGTTCGCTCAGAACGGTCAGGAGCCGAGCGAGATCTTTGCGCTTGCCGCGAATGAGGCGTACGTTTTGTACTTCACCCATGTGCAGGCGGCGCTTTAGTTCGGCAATCTCCTCGCGCAGCTTGGTGCTTTCGGTTGTCAGCTCAGCTGTCGAGAGTTTGCGGATTTCTGCGACTTTCATGTTATGCATCCTCCCGTTTCAAAAACTTAGTCTTGACCGGCAGTTTGTGGGCAGCCAAGCGCATAGCTTCGCGAGCCACGTCCTCGGTGACACCCTGCATCTCAAACATGATCGTGCCAGGTCGAACCTTAGCTGCGAAGAATTCGGGGTTACCCTTACCGCTGCCCATCTTGACGTCCTGCGGCTTACGAGTAACTGGCGTGTGCGGGAAAATGCGGATCCAGATCTTACCACCACGCTTGATGTGGCGGGTCATTGCCTGACGAGCGGCCTCGATCTGGCGAGACGTCACGCGCTCGTGACTCTGGCTCTGCAAGGCGAAGTCGCCAAAGGCAATGTAGTTGCCGCTGGTTGCGACACCGCGGATCTTGCCTTTCCGGACCTTGCGGAACTTAGTTCGTTTTGGAAGCAACATATTAGTTTACCTCCCCCTTGCAAACGTATGAGACAAACCTACGGTTTTTCTCATCGCGCAGGGCCAAAATGTGTGAATTTTGACTCTGGCTGCTCTTTTCCTTAGCTACAAATAGGAAATTCATGATGTTTCTCCTTTGTAGATCCAAACCTTGACGCCGATGATGCCAGCAACGGTTTGGGCTTTGACACTTGCGTAATCGATGTCGGCGCGCAGCGTGTGCAGCGGTACCGAACCAGCAACTTCTTTTTCACGACGGCTCATCTCAGCACCATTCAGTCGACCGGCGACCTCGATACGGATGCCCTTTGCACCAGCACGCATGGTGTTGGCGGCAGACGATTTGATGGCACGGCGGAAGCTCATGCGGCGCTCCAGCTGGAAGGCGATGTTCTCGGCGACCAACTTGGCGTATAGCTCAGGCTTCTTGATTTCCTCGATGTTGACCCGGGCTGGAATGCCATATATCTTCTCGATGGTATCTTTGAGTTCTTGTACGCCCTGACCACCGCGGCCAATGACGACACCCGCCTTAGCGGTAGTAATCGTGACGGTCACAAGGTTGGCGGTGCGGCTGATCTCAACACGGTTGATAGCGCCACGGCTACCAACTTTTTTGTCGATAAGCTTACGGACTTCAAGGTCGCTCTTCAAGAACTTCGCGAAATCGCGCTTCTCTACGAACCACTTGCTGCGCCAGTCCTTGTTGACTTGGAGGCGCATGCTAATAGGATTTACTTTTTGACCCATTATTTGGCCTCCTGTTTAGCGGCTGACTGACTTGCCGTCTTGGCTGCAGCCGGTTTTTTAATTTCTCGCTTGTCGCCATCAACGATCACGGTAATGTGAGACGTCCGGCGCATGAATGGCAAGGCGCGTCCGTGAGCGGCCGGGCGGTAGCGCTTGAGGCGTGGCCCAGGAGTGACGGTGATGGTAACGATGTTGAGGGTGCCGGGCTTGTAGCCGTGGTTGTGGTCGGCGTTAGCCTTGGCACTTTTGATGGCCTTGCTGACGGCCAGGGCGCTGCGACGAGGTGTGTGCTCTAGGATAGTCAGAGCGTCTTCGACGGTGCGGCCGCGAACCAGGCTGGCAACGACTGCCACCTTGCGCGGGCTCATGCGAACGCCCTTAGCTACTGCTTTGACGCCACTCATTATTTCTTACCTTTCGCGAGCTTACCGCCGTGTGTGCGGAATTTACGCGTCGGCGCAAACTCACCGAGCTTGTGACCGACCATGTTTTCGGTGATGAATACCGGGACATGAACCTTACCGTTGTGGATCGCGATAGTGCGGCCGACAAATTCCGGCGGAATGGTAGAGGCACGTGCCCAGGTCTTGATGATTGTGCGGTCTTCGGTAGCAAGCGCGTCAACTTTCTTGGCGAGCTTGAAATCTACGTATGGACCTTTCTTGAGTGAACGACTCATGCCACTACTCCTTCCCGGGTATGATTAGCTTTGACTTGAACGTATTGAAATCCACTGGCAATTTTTCCTTCGATTGCGCCTGCGATCATGGCTGCGCAAATATCTCGCGGCAGTGGTTCGCGGGGAGGCTCCACCTCTGTAACCTCTCGAGTGGAGAGTAAGAATTTTACATTGGGGACGGTATATTCGCCATGGTTAGTGTAATCACGAATATTCAATGCGACCTCTGCACCGACTTC
>CAZTXZ010000116.1:0-2757 GCA_964617895.1 uncultured Candidatus Saccharibacteria bacterium | reverse complement strand
CCGCTGCCCGGCGGGCCCCACAATATCAAGCTGGTCGGTTGTTTGTGGCTGATGATTTCATGGATTATCTTGCCGGCCGAAACCAGGTGCTCTTGCCCGAGCACCTCCGCCAGTTTTTCTGGCCGCATCCTTTCAGCAAGAGGTCGGTTGTCCATCTGTTCGTAGTATAGCCTAAGATCGGGATCTGGCACGTTCATCACCCCAAAACAACCGGGGTCGCTACTGCACCCCGGTTGTTCGCGGATGAATGTGTGCTATTCCATGACGCCGAGGTCGGATCGAATCTGGGCTAACTCTTGTCGCCCGCGGTCGTCCAGGCTACCGTCAGCCTCACGGCTAAGTAGCTCCTCGTAGCGCTCGCGCCTATCATCACTCATGCCGGTTCCGCTCATGCCTGCATCTGCCATACGCCTCCTTTTGTTAACGGTTGTAGCTTACCAACCCTCGCTACGACGTGCAGTGAATTATTTGGCAGACACGAAAAAGCGGGCACCCTAGAGATATTTGCCAAAAGGTTGAGGAGTTATTTAGTTTTGAGTCGCTTGCGGGCGCCGCGACTGCGGTCGGTCTCGTCTTCGATTTCGTGACCCAAGATTTCTTCCAGCAAATCTTCGATGGTAACGATGCCGACGATGGCGTCATCACGCTCGATCGGTATAAGGTGGCTGCCGGCGTTAATGAATTTACGGAACATGGTGTCCAGTGCCGTCATGCTGCCAATGAGTGGAGTGGGATGCAATGTCATGTCGTCGACCCGATATTCGGCTTCCTCGAAATCGATATCGACGAGCTCCTTCATCAGCAGTACACCGTAGCACTTGGTCAGGCGGCGGTTAAAAATCGGTATGCGGCTACGACCGGCGTGCTTGATTTGATCGATCTGAGCATCATCGAGAATGGTGTCGGGCGTTAGCCAGAACACGTGACGAATCGGCACCATGATGTCGCGCACTCTTTTTTCACTCAGCTGCAAGGCTCCTTTGATGATCTCTACCTCATCTTCGTCAAGTTCGCTTTCGTTATGTCCAAGATGTTCGCTGATCATCATGCCGAGTTCGCGCCTTGTCTCCAGCTGGCGCTTTTCCTGACCAAACAATCGATCGAGCAGCAGTTGAAGCGGCTTGGATATGGGGTAGGTCACCACTATCATAAGCCTAACTATCGGCGATGCCAGGGACATGTAGTGAAGGGCGCGTTTACTCAGCAAGGCCTGCGGGAAAATCTCCCCGAATATCACGATCAGGAGGGTAGTTATAAGGCCGGCCAGCAGGCCATTGAGGTGGTGCTCGAGCACTAATGAGGTGGCAGATACGGCAGCGACGTTCACGAGCAAGATGGCAGCCAAGGTAAGGTGACTGTGTCGACGTAGGGGCAGGACGCGGATGGCCGCCTGGTTGCCCAGCTTCGCCTTGCGCCGGAGTTCGTCGAAATCGAGCGCTATGAGCGCGACGTTCAGGCCCGAACATAGTGCCGAGAAGCCAACTAGAATCGCAATTTCAATAACCGTATAAAGCGTGGTCACTATATTGCGCTGTACCCGTTAGATGTAAGTCGTCTCACCATGTTGCTAAACCTTATTGTACCGATATTGAGGTCTGGTCGCAAATCATGACGGAGAGTCGGCGCGGACATGTTAGGATGGATATGCATGATTCGATTTTTACGGACATTTTGGTTTTCGCTCAGTGCCTCGCTGCTGGTGGTCATCGTCTGCTTGATGCAGTTGGGTGTGGAGGCCTTGGCGCCACTGGTCACACTTATGATCATCGAGGTAACGTTCAGCTTCGACAACGCGGTCGTCAACGCCAAGGTGCTAAAGAAGATGTCACCGCTCTGGCAAAAACTGTTCCTGAGCGTCGGTATATTGGTAGCCATTTTTGGTATGCGCTTGGTCTTCCCGATTGCTATCGTGGCTCTGACTGCCCATTTGCCGTGGCGTGAGGTGCTGGATTTGGCGCTGAACAACCCACTGGAATACGCCCGCAACCTCGAAATCGCCCACCCTACCATCACGGCCTTTGGTGGTAGCTTCTTGATGATGCTGGCCCTACATTTCTTCATGGCCGAGAACAAAGGCATTCATTGGATCGATTCGATTGAAAGGCCGTTGCAAAAGCTGAACAAATGGTGGATGCCTGGTCTGGTCACGGCAGCCCTTATCGGTATAGTCGCGGTTGCACCCTTCAATCACCACCCCGTCGATACGATCATGTCTGGAGGCCTGGGGCTGCTTACCTACATACTCATTCATGGACTTACCATCTACATTGGTAAGCGAACGGCGACCACTAGCAAATTGGCGCATTACACCGGTTGGGCGGCGTTCGTCATGTTCATGTACCTTGAGCTTTTAGACGCTAGTTTTTCGCTGGACGGTGTGTTGGGGGCATTTGCGATTACAGACGATGTAATCTTGATCACGGCGGGCTTAGGCATCGGCGCCGTCTGGGTTCGGTCGATGACCGTATCGATGGTGCGTAATGGCACGCTCGATGCTTATCGATTCCTGGAACACGGAGCCCACTACGCCATCTTCGTGCTGGCCTCGGTCATGCTATTGGCCGCCTGGTACGAAGTGCCCGAAGCCCTTACGGGCATCATGGGAGTTGGTTTGATCATTGCATCCGTCCTTAGCTCGAACCGTTTCAAAGCCCAGAAAGGCTAGCCATGAGTATGCCTGAATGGCTCCAGCAGGATGCGGAGCGGGTAGCACCGAGGCTATTGGGTTGCAAATTACACGTCATTCGTGGCGGTGAA
>CAZTXZ010000115.1:0-2826 GCA_964617895.1 uncultured Candidatus Saccharibacteria bacterium | reverse complement strand
AGACGAAGTTCTTACCAACGGTTAAGTCAACCGAGGTTGTCACTGCCTGGGGAACCGTCAGGTCACCGCTCTCGTCGCTACAGGCAACTGAAACGAAGTGATGGTCGGTCTTCTGGTCTTCGTGGATGTTGTAGGCGCCTACCGGCAGGTCATTCTTGGTAGTGCCAGTCGGGATGTTCTGGAAGTTGGCGTCGTTGATGTAGTCACCGCTCAAATCCCAGGTCCAGTCGCTGGCATTTGTCAGGTCCACCCTGCCGTCACCATCGGTGTCGACATTCTTCTTGACCGTGATGGTACCGAGGGCCTGGTTACCGAAGTTTATATTAAGGTCGATATCTACGTCATAGCAAGTCGGGGTACTCGTCTGTGTCCAGTTGGTTTGGCCGACTTCGCAAACCTTATACACGCCGGGCGCCAGGTTGGTAAACGAGTAGCCAGTAGAATCAGTAACATCCGTGTCTACAAGTTGATCCTGGGAATCATGCAGCTCAATGGTCCAGCCAGAGAGTTTAACTTCGCCAGAATCAAATGTTCCATTACCGTTCTTGTCTTCGAATTTGAAGCCGCTGATGCTGCCATTCTCGAAGTTGCCAAAGTTTATGCCGCTTTCGGTCTCGCCTGCCGACAAGTCCACAGGATCAGGGCTGAAGATCTGTGTCCAACCGCCCTGCAAAATCTCGACTATGTTGTAGCTGCCGGGCAGTAAATCCGTAAAGAGATAGTTGCCGTTCGCATCGGTAGTCGTCGATTTTAGAACCGTATCACCCTGCTTGAGTTGGATGATCCAGCCCTCAAGAGTTTGCACGGTCGAGCCGTCGGCGTTTACTTCGTACTTAATGCCACTGAGCGAGCCGAGCTTGGTGTTCACGAAGGTACAAGTAGTTGTCTGACCGGCAGCCACGCTGACCGTCACTTTGTTGCTAGCGGTCGTGTAGTTGTTGGTGTCGCAAGTAAGGCCGGTGAGCTTCCAGCCGCTTTGGTCACCCTCCGTTACCGAGTAGCTACCGGGAGCCACCGTGAATGATTTTGAGTTGGACAAGGTGCCGTCCGAATCGTCATCTAGGCTGAATGGGCTCAAACCGGTGCCGGTGGTCGTGAAACTAAAGTCCTGGGCATCGTTTGGCACGGCATCCTTGACGATGACAAGGGTCGCCTTCATGGTGTTGTGGATGGTGCACTCCACGTTCAGGTTGCTGGAGTCAACGGTCAGATTGGCGCAATCACTATCGTCCTCAATCCAACCATCCTTCGCACTTTCGACGACGCTGTAATCACCCTGGGATACGTCGTATACGACAGAGTTGTTGGTTGCCAGATTGTTACGGACCGCACTGCCTTCGATATCACCGTTTTGGGTGCTAGCAGTAATAGTGAACGGCGTGGTGTCGTTGGCCGGATCGGTCGTCTTGTGAACGGTGATTGTGCCGCGCTCGCGGTTGGTGTAAGTACACAGGACGTTTTCGCCCGCCGCGAGGTGAATAGTAACCGTAGGGTTGCCCGCCGTCTTGTCAACGTCGGCGCCTTGGGTACAGGTGATGTGGTCGAAATCCCAGCCAGTCGTTGCACTCTCGGTTACCGTGTAGTCACCGGCAGGCAGATTGTTGAATGCCCTGGTGTCTGACAGAGTCGGGTCGTTGTCGTTGTCGAGCTTGAAGCCAGTTTGGTCTGTGCTCAACCCGCTAGTCGTAAAACTGAAGTCTTGCGAACTGTTGGGTATAGCATCTTTAACAATGGTAATGGAACCCTTTGGCGTCTCGGCGGTAAAACATTCCGTGGTGCTGTTGGTGTGGTTCTGTGGCGAGTAAGGCGCGTCAGCGGCAGGAGCGTACTCTGCCCGGAAGCAGTAGGCACCGGCAGTTTGAGGCGTAAAGGTAGCCGACACTGCCGATGATTGTGCATTAACCTGTTTTGTAGCTAACACGTTTTGAGTCAGCGCAACGCTTGAGCCCACTTGCGTTCCGCCAGTCGTACATGGAGCGGCGGATACCATTGGGCCACATAGGTAAAACTTCACCGTACCAGTAAGCGGATTGCTTGGACCCGTCAGAGTGGCAGTATCCGTAACGGTTTGGCCCGTAGTAACGGTCGAACTACTGACTTGAGTTGCTATAGTCGGTGTCGGGAAAACGGCACTGGCCTTTAGCGAGCGATCCTGGCTTCCCGTACTGTCACCATCGAGTGAGACAAGTGAGGTGTGGTATGGAGAGCCCGTAACAGCCGAGGCGCTATTCCCTAGCCCCCAATCAATCTGGGAAGCGATGTGACCCGCCCAAGCAAGCACTGGTGTTGCGCTGCTGGCCGTAAATGTAACCGTCAATTGGGCAGTTTTATCACCAGAAAATCCTGTACCATCCGGATAGGTGTAGGCACTGACACCTGTAATGGTGCCGTTGTAGAGCGTAAGATTGCCGGCGACAGGAGTTACTCCAGCGCCCGTTACCTGGGTGTCTGTCGGAATTGCGAAGGTCGAAGGAGAGCCACAGCCACTGACACCAGAGCATGGATCGGCGGTTGCTTCGGTACGGTTGAAAGTAGTGATGTAATCAAGTGCATGGACGCCGCCCTTGGTAGTGTCCCATTTGATCGTGACGCTGTGACTTCCTAGGGTCAGTCCGCCAAACTTGACACGATACGGCAAGGAGTCACCCTCGCGCCAGTGAGAATTGTTCTCATTGGCGTTGCCATTAACCCATGCCGCACCCGAACATGATGTAGGCGTTGAAATCGTTCCATTTTGGCACTGATCGATGTTAGATGATGCTGCTGCTGACGCTACGCCTATGAAAGCGGCGAACGGAATAGCTTGCGTGGCAACGAAAGCCATCG
>CAZTXZ010000114.1:0-2831 GCA_964617895.1 uncultured Candidatus Saccharibacteria bacterium | reverse complement strand
CCGCCGACACCATCTGGCTGGCCTCTGATGAAGACCGCGAAGGCGAGGCCATAGCCTGGCACCTGGCCGAGGTGCTGAAACTGGACCCCAAGACCACCAAGCGCATCGCCTTCCACGAAATTACCAAACCGGCATTGGACGCTGCCATCCAGAATCCGCGCGTCATAGATATACCCCTCGTCGAGGCCCAGCAAGCCCGCCAGGCCCTCGACTATCTGGTCGGGTTCGAGCTAAGCCCGGTGTTGTGGCGCAAAGTCCGACCGAAGCTGAGCGCCGGCCGAGTCCAGTCCGTCGCCGTCCGACTGATCGTCGAGCGCGAGCGCGAAATTAGCGAGCATGTCGCCGAATCATCATTCAAACTGACCGCGATATTTACACTCGACGACGGAACCGAACTACCGGCCGAAGCCACGACGAAATTTGATGATATCGAGGCCGTGCGCAGCATTCTCGAAGCCTACGCTATCAGCACCTTCAGCGTCGGTGCCGTCACGAAGAAGCCTGGGGTCCGCAACCCGTCCGCTCCATTCACCACCAGCACCCTACAGCAGGAAGCCAGCAGCCGCCTCGGCTACAGCCCGCGCCTGACCATGCAGCTCGCTCAGCGTCTGTACGAAGCCGGGCACATCACTTATATGCGTACCGATTCGGTCAACCTTAGTAATATTGCCCTTGGTGCCATGACTGATTTCATCACAAGTGAATATGGCAAAGATTATCACCAATTCCGCACCTTCAAGTCCAAGTCCGCCGGTGCCCAAGAGGCTCACGAAGCCATCCGTCCGACCGACGTAAAGAAAGCGGCCGCCGGCGCCGACGAGCAGCAGAAGAAACTCTACGGCCTCATTTGGCGGCGGACGGTTGCCAGTCAGATGGCGCCAGCCCAGCTCGAACGCACGACTATCGCCATCAATGCCGACAAGAGCGACCAGGCGATGCAGGCCAAAGGTGAAATCGTGGTTTTTGACGGCTTCTTAAAGGTTTATGGACGATCGGGTGAAGATACACTACTGCCCCCGCTTGAGTCTGGTGATATTTTAAACTTACAGCGCGCAGAAGCACTCGAATCACTTAGCCGCGGTCCGGCCCGTTACACCGAGGCCACGCTGGTGCGCCAGCTCGAAGAAATGGGCATCGGCCGGCCTAGCACCTACGCCAGCACCATCAGCACCATCCAGTCGCGCGGCTATGTCGAGCGGGGTGACATCGAGGGCGAGGAGCGCAAAGTCGCCAAGCTGACACTGGAAAGTGGCAAAGTAGCCGAGTCGACCGAGACCGTCGCCTACGGTCGTGACAGCAACAAGCTATTCCCAACAGATACCGGTAAAGTAGTGACCGACTTCTTGGTCAAACACTTCAGCGATGTCATGGATTATGACTTCACCAAGCAAATCGAGGAAGAGTTGGATGATATCGCCGATGGCAAGAAGCAGCGCGTGGCAGTCCTAGATGACTTCTACAAGCCTTTCCATAAACTGGTCGAGGCCAGTGCCGACGTGTCACGCGCCGAGGCTTCGCAAGCCCGGCACATTGGTGATGACCCCAAGACCGGGGCACCGATTTTTGCGCGTTTTGGCCGCTATGGTCCAATGTTGCAAAAAGGTGAGCAGTCCGACGACCCCAAACCCCAATTCGCGCCACTGCCATCCGGTCGTACCATCGAGAATGTCACGCTAGAGCAGGCACTGGAGATGTTCAAACTGCCTCGATTGGTCGGCACGACCGAAGACGGCAAGGAAATGAAGGCCAATATCGGACGGTTTGGTCCCTACGTCGTCGTCGACAAGACATTCGTCAGTATCAAGCCACTTGATCCGTTCACTATCACCGAGGCAGAAGCGCGCGAACTTTATGCCGCCAAACTCAAGGCTGACGCCGAGAAGAACATTGCCGATTTCGGTGACGGCATCAAGGTACTGAACGGCAGATTCGGTCCATATATTACCGATGGCAAGAAGAATGCCAAGATTCCCAAAGACACGGACCCCAAGACGATCACCCACGATCAGGCCAAAAAGATGTTGGCCGAAGCACCTGCTAAGAAGCCATTTCGCCGCCGCAAGAAGTAGATTACAGATAAGAATCGACTAAATCATCCCAGATTCTTGCCACTCCCAAAAACGGATACTCTGGCAATATTTTTACAACACTTCTTGGGCTATATCGTCACGAATGTGCTACAATATGGGCATTCGAGGGTAGCGACGAAAAGTGTTGACTTTTGCAAGTTTCTAGGTTATAGTTAAATATTATTCTGCCCGAAAGCTAATAGGGAATCTATGTCTGAAAGCACTGTGAGTAAAACAACTTCAATCTCCGAGGCCGTCACTAGCATCCTAGAGACGATCGATCGGGAGCGTGAACGCGAAATCGTATCACGTCGATTTGGGTTGTTTGAACGCAAAGAAACTCTGGAGCAAATCGGTGAATTGCTCGGCATCACCCGTGAGCGTGTCCGTCAACTCGAAAAATCCGTCGTTACTCGCTTGCGCCAGGCAGCAGAGCAGGGCGAACTGCCCCACATCGACGAAGTCCAAGAAGCTTTCATCACTCATATCGAAGCTCGTGGTGGCGTCATGCGCATCACCGAGCTCGCAACCCTCCTGACAGAGAAGGGCGATAAGATCGACCAAGCCCGCGTCGCCTTCCTGGCCCAGCTATGCCCCCGTCTCGTCGTCATAAACGACGATGATCACTTCCACTACAGCGCCGCCATCGCTTCGCTCCACGACGAGAAGAAGCTCAAGGCCAGCGTCGACAAGCTTATTAAGACCATCAAAGCCATTGGCGGGCAAAAACCCATCGAATCCATCGCCACCGAGGCCGGGATG
>CAZTXZ010000113.1:0-2844 GCA_964617895.1 uncultured Candidatus Saccharibacteria bacterium | reverse complement strand
CATCAGTTGCGCGGACGAATCGGCCGCGGCGAGCACCAAAGCACTTGCTATTTGATGATGAGCGACAGTTCGGCACCGACTCGCCGCCTGCGCGCCATGGAGCGCATCACCGATGGTTTCCGCCTGGCCGAGCTGGATCTGGAACTGCGCGGTCCCGGGGCAATTTACGGCACCATGCAACATGGTGCACTCGATCTTCGAGTTGCCAAACTAACAGATACGAAACTGATTGCCGCGGCCCGTTCTAGTGCCCAGAAGTTCATCGACAGCAAGGAAAATCTGTTACAATATAAGCAATTATCCAAGCATGTATCACGGCTGCGAGCCGTCACGAATTTGAATTAATCATGATATTTATTGGGAACCACCCCACGCCACAGGTCCCTAAGAGGGCAGGATAGTCGCGATGTACTCCGGATCGACTCTCACAACCTACTCCGGCCGCATCTTGGGCGCGCACCAAAAAATCGATCGCGTCGCTCGGCGACATTTGGAGTTACTCGTACCCGAATCGCAGTTTCCTAAAGTCCGCGAAATCCTGCATTTCGAGGGTGGCAATGGCCCGGACGCCATCAAACGCAAGAGTCCAGCCAAGGATGAGCCTTGGCATTATTTCCAACCGTTCGATCCGAACGATACCAACTTGCTTGATATCATAACCGAGCACTATGCCACGCTGGTCACAGCGCTCAGTGCACGCGATGTCATCCGGGCGGCGTTCGAGGCGGCCTGGTTGGCGCATGCTATCGTCGATGGCCTGACGCCGGCCCATCACTATCCCTACGAAGAAAAGCTTATCGAGTTACGCGGTGGCGCTGGTATCGAGACGCGGACGACTCTGAAGGATAAGATTGTACTGCCTGGCGACACCGGGCGCGAACGCGTGGCCAACAACTGGAAAATGTGGGGGCCAAAGGGACTGATGACTACTCACGGCACGTTCGAGTGGGGCGTCGCGACGGTGATTTTGCCCAGCCGGTTCAAGCTTGCCCAGCCGACCCCCGAAGACTTGGCAATGTTTGCCGACCAACAAATCAGCCTATGGTATCGCGGTGTTGCTCAAGAAATCGCCAACCTAGGACTATTCGATGAGTTTACCCGTAGCGGTTGGACGACCAAGTTAGCCCGACAAGTTCGTCACCAATTGGCGCCGCGCATCGTCAAGAGCGTTACCGTGGTGTGGCATGGTGCGCTTATCGAGGCCCAAACCAAGGGTAGGCTAGCCTGATGCGAATCATCGCCGGGCGGCTGAAGGGGCGGACGTTCCAATCACCGTCCGGCCACCGGACTCACCCGATGTCCGACAAGATACGCGGGGCGCTATTCAATGCCCTCGGTGAACTAGATGGCCTGACGGTGCTGGACGCCTTTGCCGGCACCGGAGCGCTCAGCTTTGAAGCAATTAGCCGTGGTGCTCACCACGCGACCGCACTTGATATCGACAGACAGGCAGCCCAAACAATCCAACAAAACATTCGTGAACTTGGTCTGAACGCGCGCGTGAAGGCTATCCGTGTAGGTGCCAGCTCATGGCTCGAGACCCAAGGCCGGGCGACATTTGACGTAGTTATGCTCGATCCGCCCTACGATGACGTTCAGCTAGATACCCTGGCCAAGCTGGCTGCTCGCACCAAGCCTGGTGGAGTCGTGGTAGTATCCTTGCCACCGGCGCAGACGTTAGGCTGGGACGAACAGGGCTATGAGCTGCTCACCAGCAAATCATATGGTGATGCCACTCTGTGGTTTTATCGTAGGGTTAAGATTTTTTAGGCTTTGGCGTGAACGTGCTGGCCGGAAGCGGGCTGCCGCCGCTGACTTCTTTTTGTCTGAGCGGACCGGCAAAGAAGTAACTAAGGCTAACTAGGGGTCCGAGTAATAGACCCAGGGCCGGAATATTTGATATTACCGAGGCCGATATGCTGATGACGAACATTACACCAATGAGCCCCCAGATACTTTTGCGCTGTTCGGCCGTCTGGTTGGCGCTGCGACGCATCGCCTCGCGGATACCGATGTCCTCGGTTACCAAGTAATAAGGTGCCAACATGTAGCGCCTTAACAGTATAAGACCCGGCACGATAAGCGCGACAAGCCCCAGGATAACCAAGATGCCGATCAGGATTCCCAGGCCGTATATTTTCCAAAAATAACGGAGGCCTTGGCGCACATAAGACAGTGGGTCATCGCCGTCGCCGCGCACTGCTCGCGCTCCCAAGACGACCGTGGCAGGTAGCGCCAATAGGGTCCACAGTATACCCAGCGAGACTGCAATGATGCCGACCTGCGAACTGGCGGCCGAATGGCCGGTGAACCACAGATCAGTGTTGGTGGTGAATGAATTCGGGTTGAGATACTCGCCGATGCCATTGAGTATTGACGGTATCAAGACTAACCATAGGATGCTGTAGGGGTGGGACCGTACCAGCCGGACGCTCTTGCCTAACAAATCCCAGGACGGTGTATATTTTTCGGTTGTTTCCATGACCCTACTATAGCATTTTAGGCCCGGCTTTCTTATAATGAGCGACATTGCCGCGGTGGTGGAATTGGTAGACACGCTGGTTTTAGGAGCCAGTGCCGAAAGGTGTGAAGGTTCAAGTCCTTTCCGCGGCACCATTGAAAAACACTCGACTTTTGGTCGGGTGTTTTTCAATTTTTGCGAGTGGAAGGACGCAGAACCTTACTAGTGAGCGTAGCGAACGAAAGGTCGTGGAGTGAGGACGCCCACAGGAGTTTACTCCGAGGACGCCGCAGCGGAAGAGTGTTTTGGCGAAGCCAAAATGTGCGATAGTCCTTTCCGCGGCACCATTGAAAAACACTCGACTTTTGGTCGGGTGTTTTTCA
>CAZTXZ010000112.1:0-2880 GCA_964617895.1 uncultured Candidatus Saccharibacteria bacterium | reverse complement strand
TCGACCGAAGGTGAATGATCGAGGTTGATGTACATCTCGACGCCATACTCGGCCTTGATGTTATCGACCAGGTCACGCACATTGTCCAGGCCGATGCTATCGACTTCGCCCTGGCTGACCTCCACAAGCACTGGCGCATCCTTGGCCTTAGCCGCCCTGGCTATGGCGATGAGCGTCGGCTCATCATCGAGGTTAAACGCACCAAATGCCCAGTGTTCCTTCCTGGCCTGAGCCATACGCTTGCGTGCCCTAGCACAATTTTCCCGGATTTCTGAGAGTGTTAGCGACATGTCTGTTATCCCTTCTTTTAATCATTAGTATAAATGCTTGTGCTTGCATTTGCCACACATTCACGAGATAATCGTCGCCAATGAACAAACCGGAGTTACCCGGCCTCGAGGTGGCCATATTCGAAGACGATCCAAACATGGTTCAGCTTGCTGAAATCAACCTGATGCACACGCCGCACAAGATCGTCGAGACCGCCCAGACTCTGGATGAGGCGTTAGCCGTCCTTAATAGGTCACAGCCCACCGGACTTAAGTTGGATGTAGTATTACTTGATGGTAATCTCAGTACTCCCGAGCGTGGTCATGATGGTAGGGCGATATGGGACAGGATCAGCCGCATCAATCAGGCTAGACGACATGCCGGACGGTTAGCCATAGTAACCATTGGCATATCAGGCGACTCGCTCCTGGATTATGGCATACCTTTGAGCGCCGAGCACGACATCACGAAGGCAGGCCTCGTTCGAATCGACGAAGTACTAGACTCGATTGCCGAACAGCGCCGAGCCTCCTAGTTACTTGGATTCATCCAGCATAGCGTGTACTGCCAGCTGGATATGTTTTGCCGTCAGGCCGAATTTTTCGAGCAAGTCATTCGGATTGCCAGATTCACCGAAGCGATCCTGCATGCCGATGCGATGAATGCGGGCCGGGAATTTATCAGCCAGCAGTTCAGCGACCGCACCGCCTAGACCACCGGCGGCCTGACCTTCTTCGACGGTGATGACGCGCTTGGTTCGCTTGACACTACGCAATATAGTCTCGGTATCGAGTGGCTTGATGGTCGGACAGTGAATGACTTCGGCATCGACACCATCTTTGTAAAGCTTTTCGGCTGCTACCATGGCTTGGTATGTCATGGTACCGGTTGCGATTATCGTTATGTCCTCGCCCGGAGCGTAAACATATGCCTTGCCGATTTCGAACGGGGTGTCTGCCGTGGTAAAGACCGGCGTGGCCTCCCGAGCTAGCCGAATGTAGTTGGGGCGCTTATCGGCTGCCATTGCCACTGTAGCCTTCTCGGCTTCCAGGCTGTCGCCAGGTGCCAACACGACCATATTCGGCAACACGCGCATCAGCGCTATGTCTTCTAGCATCTGATGTGTGGCGCCGTCCGGGCCGACCGAAACTCCAGCGTGCGAGCCGACCAGTTTGACCGGCCGGTCATTCAAACAAATGGTGGTACGTATTTGCTCCCAGCAACGGCCAGGCATGAACGCCGCGTAGCTACTGACGAACGGAATTTTGCCCATAGCAGCCAAACCGCTACCGACGGTCACGAGGTTTTGTTCGGCGACACCGATTTCGACGAACCGCTCCGGATGCGCTTCCTTGAACAGGCTCATCTGGGTAGAATCCGTCAGGTCAGCGCAGGCCGCCACGATAGATTCATTAGTATCACCGACCGCCTTGAGCCCGCGACCGAAGCCTTTGCGAATGGGCTCCTGTACGATATCTTCGGCCGTTATGTCGGCCAGCAAATGCATATTATTCATGTTCACCTCGTATCTTGCCGCCGAGCGTACGCAGTTCGTGCAGCGCCTTTTTGGCTTCTTCGTGGTTGGGCGGCTTGCCGTGCCAGGCAAAGTCATATTCCATGAATTCGACACCCTTACCGGGAACGGTATGGGCAATCAGCATGACCGGCTTGTTCTCGATGGCCTTCGCCATACTGCAGGCATCGATTACCGATTCGATGTTGTTGCCGTCGATTTCTATGACATGCCAACCAAAAGCCTCCCATTTGGCCTTCAGATCCTCGAGCGGCATGACTTCTTCGGTCGGGCCGTCAATCTGGATGTTATTGCGATCGGTGATGGCGATGATATTGCTGAGCTTGTACTTGCCGGCCAGCATCGATGCTTCCCAAACATTGCCCTCATCCTGCTCACCATCACCCATCACCACGTAAATCCAGCGCTTGCGATCGGTATGGTCCATGCGCATAGCCAAAGACATGCCACATGCCTGGCTGAGTCCGCTTCCTAGCGGTCCGCTGGTGTTCTCGAGACCAGGCAGCTTGGTGCGCTCCGGGTGACCTTGCAGCCGTGAGCCGTATTTGCGAAGTGTCATCAATTCTTTTCTATCAAAAAACCCGGCATTGGCCATCGCCGCATACTGAACTGGCACGCAGTGACCATTACTCATCAGGAAGATATCGCGCTCCGGCCAAACGGGATTTTTGGCATCGTAATCCATGATATTGAAATAAAGTGCCGTCACGATGTCGGCCAGTCCGAGCGGACCGGCGCTGTGGCCGCTGCCAGCCTCTTCGAGCATCCGGATTATGTCCTCGCGAATATCATTCGCTTTTTTTTCGAGCGCGTCTAAACTAAGTTTTGTCACCATACTGCTTGTGATTATAGCACCAATTGGTCTTTGTGTGTACGAGCCCCGCCACTCGCCGACCTAGGGCCCAGTTCGATTATCTCGCCAGGGCTTCTTCGATGCGTTTATAACTCGCCTGGGGATTTTCGGCGCGCTGGATATAGCCACCGACATTCAGGACGTCCACCCCGGCCCCGACTAGTTGAGCGGCATTCTGGTCATCAATGCCACCATCCCAGCCAATTTCGGCTTCCGGATGCTC
>CAZTXZ010000111.1:0-2919 GCA_964617895.1 uncultured Candidatus Saccharibacteria bacterium | reverse complement strand
CCCTGGCCGGCCTGGTGCAGTACTTCTGGCGCGCATCTGCTCCGAGCTGGATTGCCGGCTTGGCAGCAGCTTGGCTGCTGGTGTCGACGTTCGTCTTCACGATGAGCACCGCAGCTGCATGGAATCAGGTGATTACCGCAGTCGTCACCATGGCCCTGGCCTACTGGGACGGCTTCGAGGTAGTGCAATCACAACACCACCACGGTCATCACGCTGTCATGTAGACCGCCACACATCTACACTCACCCCAAACGTCCGCCTCTCACGGCGGACGTTTTATTTACAAGATTCCTACCCATAAATAGATAAAACGTACTCATTCCGTGCCGTGGAATTGGGCAGTTTCCTCGACCTGCTTGAAGGTTAGCCCCGCCACCGTCTTGGCTAGCCCGTAGTAAGTCCGCTTCTTTGTAAGGGCTGTCATGTTGGCGTTGATCAGCTGTTCGAGCGTTGGTCGTTCGTTGAGGTAGTTCTGGGCAAGGTGGCCGAGGTAGGTTTCGGCACCTTGCAAGTCGACCCGGCTCAGATAATCACGTGGCTCGTACTTGTCATAATGCGGGTGTATCAACTCGCTTGCTCTGATGGCGAACGAGAATGCCGATCCGGCGACGATTCGTGCGTTTTCACTTCTCTCCCCGGGTTCGTACAGGCTGGCTACCATGGTTGGAAAGTGTGTGAAGTCCATCTCGCTCCTCTCGACCAGGCTATGGTCGTAGAAGGTGCCGTAACTGCGAAAGTGCTCATCCAGCGCGAGCTGAACGTAGACCAAGCCCTCACGGGCCCGGGCTTCCATCAGCGGTTCTACTGGACCAAAGCTACCTTCATGCGATGCTGTCATGCCACCACTATAAGAGCTATTGGCCTATTTCACCGTTAGGATTACCACATATACTCAGAATTGGGCTTTGGAATCAGCATGCGTCTGGTATCCTGGATGTCAATGAGGTCGTGCAGAAATACCATGCCCTTGATATCTCTGTCTTGTTCGGGCCTAATCAGGCGGACAGAAAGTGCGACCCCAAGAGTGTGTTCGGCATCAATTGGCGGCTCTATCGTCGGCTCTGGCTGCACGAAAGGCACCCGTCGTATCATATTAATTCGAGGTATCGTCACCAGCTCGGGCCCGTCGTCGTCAAAGTTACCAATAGTAGTCCGATCGTTGGTAACGAGGTTGTTATGAGCGTCAAAGGGGTCGGCGAAGAACCGAGCTCCGGGTTTGGCAACTATAAGCATTGGGGTGGGGTCGTCTTCGACGTTTATGACTCGTTTGACGTATTGCACTAGTCTTGGCAGTTCACCAACCATCCAGGTGTTGGTGCGATAAGTTATCAAGATGTCCCTAAGCTTAAGCAGGCGCTCTGCTGTCGATGCCTTTTCGCCAAGAGCTTCGATCTCGCCCAGTTGTTTTGCAATGTCAGGGTAATAAGTCTCGACGCGTGATCGTAAAAAATCAGTCGAAGCGTACGGCGTGTCAAAAACCACACCATCGGGTTTGGCGGATATCGTAGTTCTTGTCTCTATCGGTAAGCCATCTTTTTCTGCCACAATTATGCTCCCCTGGAAAACTAAGCTCAAAAGATAGCGCTGTCCAATGTACCCACTGTCGACAGCTTGAGGTTTTTCTACGAAGATAAAACCACCAGAAACCAGAGGGCGGTTGCTTACCTCGTAGTCACGAGTTATGACCCTACCGTCTATGTCCGCTCTCTGTGAAAGTGAGATTTCATTTGTGCTAGCCGTGATTCCCTCTTCGGAAGAATCTACCTCGAATTCCGGGGCACGTACCCTACCACTAACAACAATCTGTTGATTAATAAGCGGCCAGCGGCTGTCTAGGTCCTGTACTATGCCATTTAGCACCTCGGGTGGAGCATCCGGCGCGTTATCTATATCGTGTTGGTGTTTGACGGCTTGGTCAATTACAGTCTGAACCGCCGGGTCGTAGACCGGCGGAAATTCGGGGCCAAACTCGGCCATAAAATCTTCGAAGCTATCACTGGTGTTACCACGCGTTGCTTCGGCCATAACTACAATTATACGCCTAGTCAACAACATTGCGAAAATTTAGGCGTGTGGAGCTATTCTCAGGCAGCTTCCCAGGGGAAATCGGCGTGACCAAAATGACCGTAACGGGCTGTTGGTTCGTAGATTGGACGGCGCAAGTCCAGGAACTTGATGATTCCGTTCGGCGTCAGGTCGTAGCCAGTCACGGCCTCTTGTTTGCCGTCGACGATGACGGTGGCTTCCAGGGGTTCGGCGTAGCCGATTGCATAGGCTAGGAAACAATAGACTTCTTTGGCTTTACGTTTCTTGAGGTAATCGATGGCGACACGGCGTGCCATGTAGGCGGCGCTGCGGTCAACTTTGCTTGGGTCCTTGCCACTAAAACAGCCACCGCCGATGGATACTTGAGGTCCGTAGTTATCAACGACCAGTTTGCGGCCGGTCAGGCCGGTGTCGGCGTCGAAACCGCCCTGCTCCCAGTCGCCGGCCGGGTTGATGTGTAGGCTGATATCGCCGCTGGGCTTGGCGAGCGGCTCGACCTGCAACCATTCCTCGACTTTGGCGCGAAGTTCGGCTTGGGAGGCGTGCTGGAAGCTGGCCACGGCCGATTCAATCACACCGTCGCGGAGCGTGATTTGGGTCTTGCCGTCGTGCGGCCAGACTTCGTACAAAAATTGATTAAGTCGCCGGCTAAGAACGACTTCGAGGGGCAAGAATTCGGGTGTGTCATTGGTGGCGTAGCCGACCATGATGCCCTGGTCGCCGGCTCCGCCGGTGTCGACTCCTTGGGCAATCTCGGGACTTTGCTTGACGATGCGCACCTCGATTTCGACGCTACCAGCCAGTCGTTTGACGATTGGTTCCACTTCGACGTCGGCCGTCGAGGTTACCTCGCCGACGACGAACACTTTGCCG
>CAZTXZ010000110.1:0-2935 GCA_964617895.1 uncultured Candidatus Saccharibacteria bacterium | reverse complement strand
AGCGTTGGCTTGCGGAGCCAAAGGTCGTAGGTTCGAATCCTGCCAGGTGTACCAATGAAAATGCCCCGTTTTGCGGGGCATTTTCATTGGTATGCCCGCGTAGCGGGCTTCGAACCGTCAAGGTTCGTTGGAGCGAGGCGCTCGCAGGAACTTGTTCCGAGAAAGCTGAGCGGATAAAGGCCGAAGGCCGCTATCCTGCTGGAACCTACGAAGTAGGTGCGGTGGAGCGAGGACGCGTGCAGGTGCTTGCACAGATAGCGAGTTCCGGGCAAGCGAAGCGCATCCTGCCCGTAACGAACGGAGAAGCCCGCTCCCGGGGTGCTATCCCCCCCAGGTGTACCAATAATACCCAGACTCACCGAATATCGTAGCCGTACTTTTTAAATAGAATTTCCAAATCCGGCTTGCCGAACTTCTGGGCCATCTTCTCAAACTTAATGGCTTTATCAGCCCCAAACCTGGACACATCACTCTTGTACCAATCAAAACTGTTCAAGTACGGCGGAGTGGTCTTGGAGTGGAATTTATCGGCGTACATGATCAGCAATTCCTCGTCGGTCCTGGCCAGGTAATCATCCACCGGCAGCGGCAATCCTTGGTCGATGACGTCTTGTTTGGTCAGCCCCACGCCGGTGTGGTGGGAAGCGAACCGCCAGATGGATTCCGGAAAGCCTTCGCGCTTCAAGATGGCTTCACCCTCGACACCATGAGTGATGTAGTTTATGCCAGGGAGTAGGACACCATCCGTACCAAAAAGGGGGTACGCCCCTATGTCATGCAGCATAGAGCCGACTCGCACCAAGGTGGTGTCAACCGCCAGTGAATTGGTATCAATAAGCTGTAATGCTATATCCCGCACGATGCAGGAATGCTGCCAGATGAGATCGAATACGTCGTCGCACGGTGAGTATTTGTGATGGAGGGCCTTGATGGATTGGGTGCTCGGCAAGTTCACGACTACTATTGTAGCGCAATGGCACTGCCGCTGGGTCGGCCAATATCCGGTACCCATGCATACTTTTCGCCTGGTGCCTTGGCCCACTTCAAGTAATGGCGGTTGCCGAAGCTATTGATATTGCCATCACCCCCGTAAACACACAACTTTGCTGTCTGGCCGGGGTCGAGAAAGCACCCCCATGCGATATCATCGTCCTCTGTTACGTTCGCGACGACTTCGCTTGGGGTGACGCCCGGAAAAACTTCGCTGCCGGGGCGGCCGTCAAAAAGCCTGACGTGCACGGTACCATCGGCGCTAGCATACATGGCCGTTCGGGCGAGGGGTCGCTCAACGAATGGTGGTTTGCCGCCCAACGACATATTTCGGTTGATTGGATGATCCTCGAATGCTTGGGGTGTGAGCATGGGGCCGACGGATAGCGCACCCCTCAGTGGTGCGCCAAGGGCAAGACCACCAATCGTGAGCAGCCTCATTGTCTGATTATCTAGCAGATAGCGTTCGTGACAGCGCAGGACCATATCGTGGGCAAATATGTCCACCCCACCCTTCCCAGTTTCCTGACTTACGAACAAGCCGTCCTCATGTGCGATAAAGCCGACATCGATTACATCATCGTCCTTGATTTCGGGGGTAAAGCGCGACGCTTCATCGAGTACCCGGATGCTTCCAGTGGCCTCGCTGTATTGGTGCGTGATGACGGTATTGCCGTTGCCGAACACCTTGATATCCGTATCGTGGGAGGTCAGCGAGCCTGACCAGCTTAATTCATACCCGTTCAGGCTCAGCACCCCCAATGCGGGTATATGACTGGCCGAAATGCGTTGATTCTCACAAACGATAGCTTCACGGTCGACGACGGGCAGACTGCGGACCCGGTGATTCGATACCGCGAGGTTGAGGGCCGGCTGGCGCGGCACGGCACTACCCGTGTCGGCTAGGTAAAAGAATCCCCCGCCAGTCACTGCCATCGGGGACAGCTCACGCCGAGCGATTTCATACACGCTCGTCAGCTCGGTGTGGGTGTGGATAGTCGGTGTAACGTCGCCCTCCCGGAAGCTGATGTCGTACACATTCGTAAAACCACCCCCTTCTAGATCCAATGGAAAGGCTCGAAAGCTAAGGCCCCTGCCGATATCTTCGCGTCGCGCTAGCACAGGGACATCGACAGTATCCTGCATGAATGTCTGTGCCTCAGTTAGAGTCTCAAATGCTACCATGACGCGTTCCTAGGCACGTTTATATACTCATATTATCAATTTTACAACGCCAGAGTTTGCCGCCGAGCCAGGGGCACCTGGGTGTGCCTGCCCGCTAGTGGTAAGCTGGGAGTATGAACAGCCTAGTTAATCATCGAACGAATCACGAGAAATAGTCATGAGCGAGCCGAGCATTTTTACCAAGATCATCAACGGCGAGATTCCTTGCCATAAGGTGTACGAAGATGATGACACGTTCGTCTTCATGGATATCCACCCGATTCAGCCCGGACAGGTATTGGTTGTGCCGAAGAAGCAGGTCGGCTTCGTCTGGGATCTAGAAAGTGCCGATTATCAGGCCTTGATGGCGACCGTTCAACGCATCGGTCAGCGTATCCGTCAGGCTTTTCCCGACAAACAGCGCGTGGCAGTGATGATCGAAGGGCTCGATGTGGCGGACCATGCTCACGTCAAGGTGTTTCCCTTCTCTACCCCCGATGAATTCCGGCATGTTCCCGATCCAGACTCCGAACCTGACCATGCGGCCCTAGCGGAAATCGCCGCCAAGATTGCTCAGCAGTAGGTGGATTCACCGTAGTATCGTACAATAAGCGCATGACCCCTACACTCACCTCATTATTCTTCGCAGCAGGTGTTGCGGGGTGGGTGTACTCTCAGATGGCCCGCCGGACCGGTAGTGCTAGTCCGTCGAGCGTCTTCATCATGTCGGGCGTGGCTGGTGTGATTGCATTCATCTTCTTTTTCACGCTTCTCAAGTACA
>CAZTXZ010000109.1:0-3015 GCA_964617895.1 uncultured Candidatus Saccharibacteria bacterium | reverse complement strand
CCGACTTTCGGGAAACGCAAAAGCACGCTCAGCTAGCCTCCGACAAGGGCGTCGAGTTCGTCGATGTGGGCGTCAGCGGCGGCGTATTAGGAATCGTTAACGGCTTTTCGATGATGGTTGGTGGCAGCGAAGAGTCGTATCGGACCATTACGCCGATTCTTGATGCGCTGGCGGGCCCTCGTGGCGGGCATGATTATTTTGGCGGCGCCGGTTCTGGCCATTATGTCAAAATGGTTCACAACGCCATCGAGTATGGCATGATGGAGAGCTTGGCCGAGGGCTATCGTCTACTACGCGAAGGGCCATATCAACAGCTTGATTTGGCCAAGGTTGGTGCGGTCTGGCAAAAGGCTAGCGTCATCGAAAGTACCCTCAATGGCCTAGTGGCTGAAATCATGGAAGCTGATCAATCGCTGAGTGCGGCTAGCGGTAAGGTCGTTGATTCTGGGGAAGCTCGCTGGTCACTCGAAACTGCCGAAGCCTCGCAGATCCAGTTACCGGCCATCCAGGCAGCCTTGGATGTGCGGGTCGCATCCCAGCAAGGTGATGCGAACTACGCCACCCAGCTGCTGGCGGAATTGCGTAACAAATTTGGCGGTCATCCGGTAAATACCAAAGAATAAAACATGGATAATACGGATTTTCATCTGGAACTGGCCGCCGCAACCATCGTTATTTTTGGCGTGACCGGAGATTTGTCGAAGCGCAAATTATTACCCTCTCTCTATGAGCTGGAAAAGAACGGCCTACTACACCCCAAGACACGGGTTTTGGGCGTGACTCGCCGACCTTTCGACATCGCAGAACTGCTCGAGGAGGCCAAATTGGGCATCCGTAGCTCGGATGGGCGCGTGGACAACGAGGTGATGCAGCGGCTGGCTAAAAAGGTCGAGCTATATTCCATGAACGCCGCCGAGCCCGATGGTTATCCCGAGCTGAAACGGTACATGGATGACATCGAGGAAGAATCCAAGATTTGCATGACCCGGTTGTATTACCTGGCGATACCGCCGCAAATTTCGGCGGCAATCATTCGGCACTTGGGCGAAAGTGGCTTGGAACGGGGCTGCGACAAACACGGCACGCTCAGTCATCTGCTGCTCGAAAAGCCATTTGGGTTCGATATGACGACGGCCGAAGAGTTGATTGCTACGACCAGGCGCTACTTCCACGAAAAGCAGCTGTTCCGCATCGATCACTACCTAGCTAAAGAAACGGTGCAAAACTTGGTCACCTTTCGCTTCCGCAACCCGATTTTCGAAGACATTTGGGATAATCATCACATCAAGTCCATCACTATAACGGCCGACGAAAAACTCGACATCGAGGGGCGAGCGAACTTTTACGAGCAGACCGGGGCACTACGCGATCTGGTCCAGAGCCACTTGTTGCATGTGATGTCGGTGATCATGATGGACCGTCCGCGCGACATTACCGATGCTGATGACATCCACGCCTGCCGTCAGCATGTGCTCGATAGTATCGAGCCGGTAGCGGCTGACCGCATGAGCGAGCGCGCGGTGCGCGGCCAGTACAAGGGCTACAAGGCCGAGGTTGGCAGCATCACGTCGTGGGTAGAGACATTCGCCGCGCTCAAATTGTATTCACGCGACGTTAAGTGGCAAGGCGTGCCGATCTATATCCGTACCGGCAAGGGCCTGGCGGCCAAGCAGACTTGCATAGCGGTGGAGTTCAAACCCAAGGCCGAAGACCATGATCATGCCAACGAGTTAGTCTTTTATATTCAACCCGACGAAAGTATCGTGGTGAAGTTGTGGGTCAAAAAGCCCGGTTATGACCGAACCTTGCAGGTCGCTCCGATGAAGTTCAGCTACCAGCAAACATTCGACAGCCACGGCCACCCGGACGCCTACGAACGAGTGCTCGTGGACGCCATTCGTGGAGATAACACGCTGTTTGCTACCAGTGACGAGGTGATGAGCGCCTGGCGCATCTTGCAGCCAGTGCTCGATGCCTGGGGCGCGAATGGTGATGATTTGCGCCTCTATGCCAAAGGCTCCGACGGGCCGGATCTTGCCACTCTGGCAGATTGATTGCCGCGGCATGTAAGCATGTCATTCGCAAAACGCACGTACTGTGACAAGCCGTTTACACTCGTTAACGGGTTGGCTTATTACAAAATTTTGCTCAAGGCTATTGCGGCTATCCAGTTGTCGTATGGGACTTCGTCGCTATTGGCGACTGACTCGAGACTGGCGATGATGTCGGCCTTTTCCTCAGCGACCGTGTCGCCCTGCATGGAGATGACGAAATCATTTTGCGCCTGGCCATCGCTTAACATTTCATGGACATCCAAGAGTGTCTGGAGTCTTCGCTGAGCCGCCGGGTTCATGCCGGTATAGGCCAGGGCGTCGAGTGCAGTTTGGGCCTGTAACCTACCCTGTAGCAATAGATGATCAGGCGCACACTCTTTCATAAATTTAACTATACAACATAACGACCGTGTTACTAACACGCGTGAGGGTGACGGAATTCTCATGGCATAAATCGCACTTTGGGTCCATGATATGCGTAGTTCCCCTTACTCGTGCATAGTTGAATTAACAGGAGGTCTAGCCATGGAAAGACAGTGTCAAAGTTGTGGTATGCCGCTCCGGACCAAAAAGGCCGGAGATTGTCGCGGCACGGAGGCGGATGGATCGAAAAGCGAAAAGTGGTGCAGCCTGTGCTATCAAGACGGCGCTTTTATTACGCCGAACTGTACGCTAGAAGAAATGAGAGATATCGTTGACAAAGCCCTAAAGGAGCAAGGTAGTGGCCGTTTGATGCGTTGGCTGGCGCAAAAACAGCTACCCCGGCTCGAACGATGGAGGACAGTAGAAGCCCAATAGTATAACTACTCGAACAACGATGGGTGTATACTGAGCGCATTAGTAGGAGGAATGCGTTATGGTGTTTCGGACTAAAAGCTCGCAGGGGAATGTAGTAGTAATAGTGCTAGTGGTCGCGGTAGTGCTGGCGGCCATTGGTGCAGGTGCGTACTGGGTGTGGCGC
>CAZTXZ010000108.1:0-3036 GCA_964617895.1 uncultured Candidatus Saccharibacteria bacterium | reverse complement strand
TTGCTGGGTGGCAACCTCAACAGCCCGTATGGTGGCATCGGCCAGATGGGCAACAGATTAACCAAGTCAGAAATATTCAACAGTGGCAACTGGGTCAAGACCAACGTCAGCGTCACGGCTGATACCATCGTATCCCCGAATATATCGAAGACCAACGCCGACGTCCTGGCAACGACTGCCTCTGGCGGTAGCGTATACCAGACTTCTGGTACCGCACCCACCAATGACGACTATACGTTCTCGGTCTGGCTAAAGACCGCCAGTGGTACTCAGGCCGTCGATCTGCGCATCGATGGTGCGACGTCCGGCACTGGTACGGTCAAGACGGTCACGGCTACCACTTCATGGCAGCGCTTCTCGGTAACCCAGAACACCAATGGCTTCACGGGTAATATCCGCACTCTGATCTTCCCAGGCGGCACCGCTGGTTCAGGAACTATCCATGCCTGGGGTGCGCAACTAGTCAAGGGTTCGTCACCTCAAGCCTACACCTACACGGACGTGGGCACTGCCAGTGCTCTGTATGGCATGGTATCTAACGGTCGTATCTACTCCGCCGGACCAAGCGCTGGACTGACCCTACAAGCTCAAGATGGCACCGACAACACCAGCACCATATACAGTGCCGCGGGTGAGATGACCTTCTACACCGGTCTGAACATTCGAGCTATGCTGACCGCTGATGGTCGGTTCGGTGTCGGATTGAACGTATCTAGCCCCGGTGCTCAGCTAGAGGTAATCTCGAACGTTGCCGCCCGTAATCTATTCCAGCTGGTCGATAGTACGGCTGGCGGCGTTGGCACTGTCAATGTATTGACGGTGGCCGACGAAGGGGCAGTGACCTTCCGAAACCGTACCGACTCGGCAACCGCCTTCCGTATACAAAACAGTGCCAACACTAATGTGTTCAACGTGGACACTACTGGATCTGGCGCTACAACTGTCGCTGGCGTGCTGTATGCACCGACCCTCGACACCGCCACAGCCGTAGCCCTCAACATCGGCACCACCAACGCCACGGCCATCAACCTAAACCAGAACGTCACCGTTGCCTCCGGCAAGACCCTCTACATAGGCGGTACACCAAGCGTGGCAACCCAGACCTACATCATCCCATCAGTCGCTACTAACCGGGGCCTGGTCATCCAGGGTGTCGTTGGCCAAACGGCTGACCTGCTCAGTCTCTACAACAGCAGCGGTAACTTTGTCTCTGGCTATGATGCCGCTGGTAACATCTTTGCCAATGGTTCATTGAATCTCGGTACGGCCACTGTTGCCGGACATGTCAAGCTCAAGGATGGCTCTGGCTTCACGACCGACCTAAAGGCAGCTACCCAGACCGGTAACTACACCCTCAGCATCCCAGGCATGACAGCCAACGATACGATTTGTCTGGTGGGGTTGGCGAACTGTGCTGCGGCCGCCGGCAGCTACATCAACAACAATACGACCTTGCAGACAAGCGCCAACTTCAACATCGATGGTACAGGTATCGCCGGTATCCTGCAGGCGGCCACCCTAGATACACCATCTGGCACGACCACCCTAAACATCGGTACCACCAACGCTACGTCCATCAGTCTCAAGAAGGACACCACCATCACCGGTAACCTAACCCTAGCCGAAGGTGCCACCCGAACCATCGGTATCCAAACCCGAACCACTAACGCCATCGGTAATGATCTAACCATCAGTGCCGGTACTGCCGGCTCAGGTGCTAGCGCCTTTGCTGGTGGTAAGCTAACCCTACAAGGTGGTAATGCCGCTGGTACTGGCAATGCTAATGGTGGGGATGTGCTGGTTGTCGGTGGACTGGGTACGGGCACGGGCGTAAACGGCTTGGTCACCTTGGGTGCGACTAACTTTACCTCTGTGTCTAACACTGTCTGTGCGGCTGATTGTATTGTCGACCAGGCCAACGTCGACGCCTATGGAGTGGTGCTGGTGGATGCTTCGACCTCTGGTATCACCATCACGCTGCCGGACCCGACACGCAGCGACATCGGTCGGGTAGTGTACGTGACCGGTTCGGCAGCCTCACTGGACTTCACGCTAGAGGTCAACTCGGGCGCAAGTCTCATCAGTGTGGCTATGCGCTCTAACACCACGGCGACGATGATCTGGAACGGAACTGACTGGACCCCTGGCGGAGCAAGCAATGCCACGACCCTGCAGGCTACCTACAACAACGGTAGTAACCCAAGCACTGTCCCAGAAATCCTGCTGGATAGCACCCACGGAACCATCGACATCCAGGATGCCGATATAAGCATCGGACAAGACATCTTCGACATTCGCGGCAGCAATGGCGGCCTTTGTGGCCTTGGCACCGTACTGTTCGGTGTTAGCTCCAGCGGCCAGGTGACCATCCAGAACACGACTGACCAAGATTCGTCCTTCCGTGTGCTGAAGTCAAACGGTGATTACGTCATCAACGTTAACAGTAGTAACGGTTACATCATCAACAACGGCACCTCGGCGGCCGGTAACGTAATCGTGAACCCGGGCTTTGAGAGTGGCGGCAACATCACCGGTGGTGAAGAAGGTTGGTTCGGTCCGGCCCAATCCAGCATCGCCAACAGCGCAGCCAACGCCCACAGCGGTAACTACGTCATGCAGGTAACACCTAACGGTACGCAACTGGATGTATACGCCGGTACGTACTACCAAGTGACTCCGGGCGACAGCTTGAACTTCGAGGGATATGTCAAGAACAGTGCTGGCGCCAATGGTACGGCAGGTATCGAGATAACTTGGTACGACAAGGACAAGGCCGTCCTGAGTAGCACCACTAACTTCGCTTCGTTGCCAGGTACCAGCTATGTCCTGAGGCAAATCAACGGCACCGCTCCGGCAAACGCTGTCTACGCCCGAGTCTCGGCGGTAGTAGGATCTGGGGCAACCACAGGTACCTTCTACTTCGATGACTTCTACCTCAAGCGATCGGTCGAGAGTGCCCAGTTCACCTTCCGTAACAGTGTCGACTCATCCACGGCATTCCGCATCCAGTCGTCCGGCTCGGCACAGACACTATTC
>CAZTXZ010000107.1:0-3048 GCA_964617895.1 uncultured Candidatus Saccharibacteria bacterium | reverse complement strand
CGACGACCGCTGCACCGTAGATTAGCAACGCGGGCAGCAGCACACTTGGTCAATACAGATACGGAATGATGATAAGAGGTGCCGGCACCAGCAGCATAGCCCACCGGCTATGGGTCCAGCCGCGGTGATGGCTGAGTATCGGCGTCATGGCAACCAGCCCTAAGTACGCCGCCGCCTCGATCCGCCCGTTGACGATCAGCAAAATGTCGGCCAGAAAAGCGATGCCGAAGAATATATCTTGGCCTTTGCTGTTGGTGTCGATATCCGGCCACAGACCGAACAAGACGGCGACGACGAACAGCCCGACCAGCATCTGCCAGTCGCTGAGCAGTCCGTGTGTCTGCTGAATGGTGGCATTCGGCGCCGTGTATAGAGCGGCCACGTAGACGGTATTACAAACCCCCGCCCCGATGATATGTCCGCGCCAATTAGCCATGTAGCCAGTATAGGCCAAAATGCTTCAGGTTATGAGTCATTAATTGGTCGAAATGAGCGGTACGAAGACAAAACCGGGTTGCTCTAGCCAAGTGGTATTTCCCTGCTCGTCCTTGTCCAGGATGATGATGGACTCGCGCACTGGGATTACCATGCGCCCATTTGGTTTTAGCTGCCGCACCAGGGCGTCGGGAATGGTATCGCCCGAAGCGCTGACGAGGATTCGATCATACGGCGCATGTTTCGGCCAGCCGATAATCCGGCCAGCGGCATGAAATGTGGCATTAATTATGCCGAGCCGCGCGCAATTATCACGTCCGAATTCTACCAACTCCGGTACGATTTCGACGGCCGTGACGTGACCGCTACGACCGATCAGATGAGCCAGGAGTCCGGTAGTCCAGCCGGAGCCAGAGCCGACGTCCAGGATATTTTGTCCGGGTTCTACCTCAAGCCATCGAAGCATCAACTCGACGGTTTCGGGTTGGCTGTTGGTTTGGCCGAAGCCGATTGGTATAGCGTAGTTTTGGGCCGCATCGATAGCCACATCGGGTGGCAAAAATTTCACTCGAGGTATGGCTTTGAAGGCGGTTTCAATATCATCCATACCGTCAGTATGGCTTGGTGACGGCTGGGGCGCAGTTAAGCAACTAACAGGCCACAGGAAAATCGCACCCCTACGGCGATAGGCTACTTGTTTTGGCGTTTGCGCTTGTTGGGGTCGAGTTCTTTTTTGCGGAGGCGAAGTGATTTCGGTGTGACCTCTAGCAGTTCGTCGTTTTCGATGAAGTCCAGGCATTGTTCCAAACTAAAGATGGTTGGGGGAGTCAACTGGACGACGCCGTCGGAGCTACTGCTTCGCATGTTGGTCAGCTGCTTGGCCTTGCAGACGTTGATTTCCATGTCCTCCTGGCGGGTGTTGAGGCCGATGATTTGTCCGGCGTAGACCTTGACGGCCGGGCCGATGAAGGTAGTGCCGCGGGCTTCGGCGTTTTGCAATGAATAAGGCGTTGAAACACCGGTCTCAAAGCTTATGAGCACGCCAGGTCGCAGCTGTTGCAGTGCCGGGCCGACCGGCTGGAATCCAACCACCAGGCTGTTCATGACGATGGTACCCTTGGTGTTGGTCAGCAATATGTTGCGCATGCCGAGTAATGCGCGGGTTGGCATTTCGTAGATAAGTTTGGTGACGCCTTTGGGGCTGGCGAATTGCTCCTTGAGGGTGGCACGGCGCTGACCGAGCTCCATTTGGACGGTGCCGACATGTTCGGCCGGCACTTCGATGATGACTTCTTCGACCGGTTCGACGGTTTGGCCGTCTTCTTCTTTGGTGACGACCTGTGGCCGACCAACTTCGAATTCGTAGCCTTCGCGGCGCATCGTCTCGATCAGCACACCTAAGTGAAGCTCACCGCGGCCAGCCACCGTAAAGCCGATGCCGGACTCCTCGACGCGTAGACCCACGTTAGTTTCAAGCTCTTTACGGAGCCGCTCGGCAATTTGGCGGGAGGTATTGAACTCACCCTCCTGGCCCTTGAACGGGCTGGTGTTGGGGCCCAGGTAAATGCGCAATGTCGGGGCCTCGACCTCGATGACCGGCAATGCCTCGGGGGCGGTGGCGTCGGCGATCGTTTCGCCGATTTGGGCATCGGAAATACCCGTCAGCTGGACGATATCGCCTGCAATACCTTCGGCGACTTCAAATTTGCTGACTCCGTGGCTCATGAAGACGTTATCGACCTTGGCTTTGGCGATAGAGCCGTCTTTCTTGCACAGACTGACTTGCTGGCCAGCCTTGATGCGACCGCGAGTGATACGGCCTATGGCGTACTTGCCCTTGAACGTGTCGTGTGCCAAGGCGGTGACGAGCATTTGGAACGGCTTTTCGAGCTCGACCGTTGGGGCGGGGACTTTCTCGATGATAGCATCGAAGATTACATCCAGGTTGGCGTCGGCAGTAGCGTCGCTGGGCGGAGTAGCCCAAGCTTTGCCGTCGCGGCCGATAGCGTAATAAACGGGATAGTGGAGTTGGTCTTCGTGGACAGCTAGTTCTAGGAATAAATCAGCTAGCTCATCCTCGACTTCTTTGATGCGCGAGGCTGGTTTGTCGACCTTGTTGATGACCACGATGGGGCTCAGCTCGGACTCCAGTGCCTTTTCGAGCACGAATTTGGTCTGAGGCATTGGGCCTTCTTGGGCATCGACGATCAGCAAGCAGCCGTCGGCCAAGTTGAGTGTGCGTTCGACTTCCCCGCTGAAATCGGCGTGTCCTGGTGTGTCGATGATGTTGATGCGGTAATCGCCGTGTTGCACTGCCGTGACCTTGGCCGTAATGGTGATGCCGCGCTCTTTTTCTTGGTCGCCGCTGTCCATTATGAGGTCTTGGTTCATCTCGGCTTGGTTATCGCGAAAAGTATGACTCTGCTTGAGCAGGCCGTCGACCAGCGTCGTTTTGCCATGGTCCACATGCGCAATGATAGCAATGTTCCGGATTTTGTTCGGGTCTTGTTTCATAGTTCTCCTTGGTGTTGGGAAGAGCAGCCCGACAAAAAGTCACGCCTTTTTGCCGGCGCGCTGAGAAACCCGCTTGCGGGTGTCTCAGGGAAATCCACA
>CAZTXZ010000106.1:0-3069 GCA_964617895.1 uncultured Candidatus Saccharibacteria bacterium | reverse complement strand
CGGAAATATCATAGGAGCGATCCAAAAACCGGCGACCAGGATAATCAGTATTGCCAGGCCGGCAAAGATGTACGTGCCAATCATACCGATAGGATGGCGCTTGATCTCACAGATCACTTTCTCCCCCGGCCTTTGGGCGGCTAGAGGGTTGTTGACGGTCGGTTCGGCCGGTGGTTGGTTCGGAGCATCTACAGCATAGGCGCCCCGCTCGGGCGGCTGTGATGCCTGGGTCTGCGGTTGGTGATTATCGTCTTGTGGTGGCATGGAATTTATTATAGCAAGCTTGCTTGACTGTTGCCGTCGGGCTTTTGCCGGTTGAGGTGCTTGTACGTCTTGGGGGTCACTTTGCGACCGCGTGGCGTGCGTTCCAGCATACCAATCTGCAACAGATAGGGTTCTATGAAGTCCTCGATGGTGCTGCGCTCTTCGGCGGTTAGGGCCGCCAAAGTCTCCACACCAACCGGTCCACCGTTATAGCTGTCGATGATGGCGGCTAGTAGCATGCGGTCAGCCGGGTCCAAGCCCAACTCATCAATTTCGAGCAACTCAAGCGCCTGGGTACTGATAACCGTATCGATTATACCGTCACCATTGACGTCGGCATAGTCGCGGACACGCTTGAGCAAACGGTTGGCGATGCGGGGCGTCAAACGAGCGCGCTCGGCCAAGCGTTCGGCCGCCGGTGCGTCAATCTTGACCCCCAAGATACCGGCTGCCCGTAAGATAATCTGGCTGATTTGTTCGGGCGTATAAAATTCCAGGCGGTGGATATGCCCAAAACGATCGCGCAACGGCGCCGCCAACGCTCCCGTCCGAGTGGTCGCGCCCACTAGGGTAAACTGTGGCAAGTCCAGCCGCATGCTACGAGCGCTGGGGCCTTTGCCGAGCATGATGTCCAACTTGTAGTCTTCCATGGCGCTGTATAACACCTCTTCGACGGTGCGATGCAAACGATGAATTTCGTCGATGAACAAGATGTCACCATCCTGAAGATTGGTCAGCAAGCTTGCCAGATCGCCTGCCCGCTCTATAGCCGGTCCGCTAGTGATGCGAATCTGTGCGCCCATTTCGTTGGCGATGACACTCGCCATCGTGGTTTTGCCCAAACCCGGCGGGCCATACAACAAGACATGATCCAGCGGTTCACCGCGCTTTTTGGCGGCCGCGATGGCTAGTTGCAGGTTTTGCTTTAGCCGATCTTGCCCGATGTAATTGGCAAAATCATGAGGCCTCAGCTTAACCTCAAACTCCTGCTCCTCAGGAGTTTCATCATCGACACCGACTCCAACTATTCGATCTATCATTGGGTAAGTGCCTTCCTGACGCGTTCCTCGACCGGCAGGGCGGCATCGATGTTATTGAGGGCGGTGGCGGCATCTTGCGGCGAATACCCCAGAGAAATGAGCGCCTCGACGGCCTCGTCCTGAGTATTGATGCCGGGGCGGCCGACGACGGCGTCGGCACCCTCACCCGCCACCAGTCCGACCTTGTCGCGCAGCTCTACCACGATCTGCTCGGCAGCCCTTTTACCAACACCTCTGGCCGTCTGGATAAGCTTGACGTCACCGGCCGCTATAGCCCCGCGAACGGCTGGCGCCGTGCCGATATCTAGGACGGCCATGGCGACCTTCGGCCCGACATTCTTGACTCCAAGTAGCTGCTCGAACAGTTTCTTGGTGTCCAAATTCATAAATCCGAACAGATCATACGCCTGTTCACGGATATGCTCATAGATGTAGACCTTGGTTGACTGACCTTGCACCATCCGACCAAAATCCTCGTTGGTGACAAATAACCCATAGCCCACGCCGGCGCATTCCAAAACCACCATATCAGGCAGCTTTTCGCTAACGGTACCAGAAAGTGTCGCGATCATTACTTACTATTATCGCACACCCTAGGCGCATCCCGATAGGAGATCCCGGCCGTGACGTATCGCAAAATCGGGATATTACTAACCGACGACGATGTTGGGGTTGTTGTCGAGTGGAGCTGGTGGTTCCGACGGATTGTCATCGTCCGAATCGTCTTGCGCGGCAGGATCTTCGGTAGTCGGGGGTGCGACCGGCTCAGTCGGGAGCGGCTCCTCGGTGGCTGGTGCCGGAGTTGCGTCGACGGTCGGCGGCGTTGGCACTTCGACGTCCATGCTGGGAGTTGCAGCAGCGACTTCAGGCTCGGTGGCGACGGTTTCTACTGGTGATTGTACCGACGGTGCGAAGGTGTGCCCAATGGCTGGTGCCATCTCGTCGGCAGCTTCGGCAGGTTCACTGGCAGTCTCGACATCCGGCACGCTTTCGGTGACCGCAAGCGGGTCTGACTCTACTGGCGCCACAACCGGCGTAGTGATTTCCACTGCTTCGCCATCGGTGTCCGGTGCAACACCCAAATCGGGAGCCGTCTCAGGTTGGTCTACGGGTGGCGTCATCGATAGATCGGGTACTGTCGCACCCGGGTCAGTTGGCTGTACTTGCGAATCATCTGGAGCTTGTGGAGGCATGTTATCGTCCTTTTCGTTTACTGCTCATGGTTCCACCGTACCACATGCCGGCAACTAACCCAAACGGGCGACGGTCGTATGGGTGATGGCCGCGGCCAACGCGTCAGCGCAGTCGTCCGGCTTGGGAACTTCCTTGAGCCCCAGCATGACGCGGACCATCTCCTGGACCTGCTTTTTGTCAGCCTTGCCATAGCTTGTGATGGCCATTTTTATCTGCAATGGCGTGTATTCAAATATTTCCAGGCCGGCTTGGCGGCCGCACAACAGCACCACGCCGCGAGCCTGCGCCACGGTCATGGCAGTGGTAACATTGCGCGCAAAGAATAGTTTTTCGACCGACATGGCTGCCGGCTTGGTATCCGTGATGATATCCGTCAGTTCATCATAAATCGTCTGCAATCTGACGGCGTCGTCCTCTTTTACGGGCGTGCGGATGACTCCGGCATCAACCAGCTGGAGTTTGCCACCACCGGCTTCGATTACCCCGAAACCCAAGATGCCGGTGCCGGGATCGATTCCGAGTATCCTCAAGTCCTTGCCGCTTTCTTGATTACTTCCCCGCAACGGTCAAA